>DAOVXM010000062.1 GCA_030636125.1 Chloroflexota bacterium
ATTTCGTAATCGCAGCCGTCAATGTGGTCTTCCCATGGTCTATATGACCCATCGTCCCCACATTCATATGCGGCTTGGTCCGCTCAAATTTCTGCTTGGACATAAAAATCTCCTTATTTCAGAAAAATCACACCTAATGTTCGAGGGGCGTCACCAAGCGCCCACAACCGCTCGCGCTACCTCAGGGGCAACCCGAGCATAATGATCGAATTCCATTGTAAATACACCTCGACCCTGCGTCCCTGAACGGAGATCGGTCGCATAACCAAACATCTCCGCAAGTGGGACCATGGCTTGCACAGCTTGCGCATTGCCAGTACGTACTTCCATACCCAAAATTTCACCACGCCGAGAATTCAACTGACCAATAATGTCGCCCAAGAATTCTTCTGGCACAACAACCTCTACCTTCATGATGGGCTCTTGCAAGACAGGATTACCTTTCTGGATTCCTTCCTTGAAAGCCATCGAGGCAGCCATCTGAAAGGCCAAATCGCTTGAATCCACCTCGTGGAATGAGCCGTCATAAAGACGCACTTCCACATCGGTAACCGGATAACCAGCGATCACCCCACCTTCGGCAGCGTTACGGACACCTTTCGATATCGCTGAGATAAATTCCCTCGGGATTACACCGCCTACGATCGCATCCTCAAATTCAATACCACTACCCGGTTGCCCTGGTTTCAACTCCAGGACGACATGCCCATATTGACCGCGACCTCCGGTCTGCTTGATGTAGCGATATTCCGCCTTCTCCACCGGACGAGTGATTGACTCACGGTAAGCAACCTGGGGTTTGCCAACTCGAGCTTGCATCTTAAATTCGCGCAGCATACGATCAACCAATACTTCCAAGTGGAGCTCACCCATCCCTGAGATAATGGTCTGACCGGTATCCTCATCGGTACGAACGCGGAAAGTGGGATCTTCCTCGGACAGCTTGCGTAATGTGTCTCCCAATTTATCTTGGTCTGCTGCGGTCTTCGGTTCAATCGCGACCGAGATAACTGGCTCGGGAAATGTAATATCCTCCAATAGAATCTGGTTGGATGCATCACACAGTGTATCACCGGTAAAGGACCCTTTTAAGCCCAGTACTGCACCGATGTCGCCTGCAAGTACATCCTGAATATCTTCCCGGCGATCAGCATACATCCGCAGAAGTCGCCCAATACGTTCACGTTTACCCTTAACAGAGTTATATACCATCGATCCCTGGCTAAGTTTTCCTGAGTAAACACGAATATATGCAAGACGACCCACATATGGGTCTGTTACGATTTTAAAGACCAAAGCACTGAGTGGTGCCTCATCCTCTGCAGGACGATTTATGACCTCTTCATTACGAGGATTAATTCCTTCCACTGGAGGAACATCTTCTGGCGAGGGTAGAAACGCAATCACAGCATCTAATAATGGCTGAACCCCTTTATTGCGCAAAGAACTACCGCAATAAACTGGAGTCGCCTTTCCGGCGATAACTGCCTTGCGTAGAGCAATTTTTAATTCATCAACGGATATCACCTCACCCTCCAGATATTTAAGGGTTAAGTCGTCATCCGTTTCAGCGATCTGCTCGATCATCCGCTCGCGCGCCTCAGTCGCCTGGGCGATTAAGTCGGCTGGAATTTCTGTCCAGCGCGGTTCTTTACCGAGGTCATCCTCCCAGATCACGGCTTGCTCTTCTAACAAATCCACTGCGCCTTTGAATGTGTCTTCCACACCAACCGGCAGCTGGACATTTATCGGGTTGGCGCCCAAACGCTCTCGAATCATTTCAACCGTACGTTCGTAGGATGCACCCAAACGATCCATTTTATTAACAAAACAAATTCGAGGTACACCATAACGATCTGCTTGGCGCCACACGGTTTCACTTTGAGGTTCAACACCCTGAACAGCGTCAAATATTACAATACCACCATCCAAGACACGTAAAGAGCGTTGGACTTCAGCAGTGAAATCGATATGGCCTGGAGTATCAATTATATTTATTTGATATCCTTGCCATTCAGCGGAAACTGCGGCAGAGACAATTGTAATGCCACGTTCACGCTCCTGCTCCATCCAGTCGGTAACGGTTGTACCATCATCAACAGAACCAATCCGATGCGTTTTGCCTGTGTAAAACAGGATACGCTCGGTGGTTGTGGTCTTGCCCGCGTCAATATGGGCAATGATCCCGATATTACGATATCGCTCCAATGGATACTGGCGAGCCATCAAATCTTCCCAGAATAAACAAATAATCTACGAAGCGCAGTGGTTCACCTCTATGTTGAAGCTTTTTAAGGTGCTGCGCCGTTCTTAATATCTCAAGACTTTACATCCGAAAATGCGAAAAAGCTCGATTGGCCTCAGCCATTTTATGAATTTCCTCACGTTTTCTAATGGCAGAGCCTGTATTCTTAGCCGCGTCCATTAACTCGCCTGCTAATTTCTCAGCAAAAGACTTGCCAGACCGCGCCCTGGTAGATTGTAGAAGCCAGCGAGTAGCCAAGGCAAAGCGGCGATACGTGGGAACTTCCATTGGCACCTGGTAAGTAGCACCCCCCACACGGCGAGGTTTCACTTCCATCACTGGCTCTATATTTTTGAAAGCTTCTTCAAAAACCTCCAATGGGTCACGCTTCGTTCGCTCAGCGATCATATCGAAAGCCTCGTAAACGATCCGAGTGGCTACACTCTTTTTCCCATCTTTCATCACCCGATTGATGAATGACTGAACTTGGATGCTGTTATAACGTACATCCGGGGGTATGACAAATTTATCAGGTCTTTTACGTCGAGACATTCGACTACTCCATCAATGTTTTGGTACCAAACTTTGCTATCAAGGGCTTATCAAGCTAATCACAAAAGGTGCTTAGCCATACGATTTGGGTTCGTAATTGTTCTTGAAGAGAAACCTCAGGCCCTCGTTGTCACTCTCGCTAAGAATCGCTGGGATTGTCATCATATTTCCAGTTGACTTTGCCAGCGATCCGACTTTTCGTTGACTATTTACTTAGGTCTTTTTGAACCATATTTAGACCGCCTCTGGCGACGGTCATCGACGCCACCAGTGTCTAAAGATCCACGCACGATATGATAACGTACACCGGGCAAGTCTTTTACACGTCCGCCACGCACTAACACAACCGAGTGTTCCTGTAAAGTATGGCCTTCGCCAGGAATATAAGCAGTCACCTCAATATGGTTAGTCAAGCGCACACGAGCAATCTTCCGCAATGCTGAATTCGGTTTTTTAGGAGTCATGGTACGCACAACAGTACAGACACCACGTTTCTGCGGAGCACCCTTTGGTTGGCGAACACGACGCTGCTTCATCGAGTTAAAGGTGTACAATAAAGCAGGCGCATTGCTCTTGACTTTCTTTGACTTGCGACCTTTGCGGACTAACTGGTTAATTGTTGGCACAATCGCCTCCAATAAATAAAATCAACAAAACGGTAAATATCCATTAATTGAGGCCATCTACGTGCATGATGGCCTCTTTATACTAATTTGCTAAATACCCAAGCGGGAGTATATGCCGCCAGATTCGTGGACAACGAAAAAGAATTTTACCATGCGCTCAGGCTAGCGTCAAGTATTTTTAGAAATTATCTCCTAAACCCAATAGCCCAGTTTTCAACCGAGGATGACGGGACCGCTCGTCTTCTTTACCAAATTTGATAAGATCCCCGGTATCTGAGACAGCTTCCACCGCTAGCCCTAGACTTTGAAGTTCCTTGACCAGTACACGGAAAGCTGCTGGGATGCTGGGTTCTTCAATCGGTTCACCTTTGACAATAGCCTCGTAGGTTTTTACTCTACCTATGACATCATCCGACTTTACAGTGAGCATTTCCTGAAGAGTATAGGCGGCTCCGTAAGCCTCCAAAGCCCACACCTCCATTTCACCGAAACGTTGCCCACCAAACTGAGCCTTACCACCTAGAGGCTGCTGGGATACAAGGCTATACGGTCCCGTGGAGCGAGCGTGAACTTTGTCTTCCACCAGGTGATGCAGCTTAAGCATAGTCATTACACCCACAGTCACCGGTTGGTCATACGGCTCGCCAGTTTTACCGTCCCGCAAGACTTGTTTACCCAGAATTGGATTGGGGCTACCCGTCTTCAGCATGATACTCTCAACTTTATCACGCAACTCTTCATCCGGCAATTTCGCCACGTCCTCACCCATATCTTGCATCCACAATCGTAGACAAGCGTTTATTGCATTTTGATCCAACTCAAGTCGCGATAATTCTCGACCTTTTCCATCACCCTCTGATATGCCAAAATATATCAACTCATCCGGATCATAATCACGATCCCGCAACCATTCTCGTAATACCGAGCGCCGGGCATAGGATAAATCAGAGATCAACTGGTATACATTATAGTCACGTTCGCCTAGCCAAGCCTCCATATACAAGCGGCGGACCTCGTTGTCATCCTGGATCATCTCTGGGTCATATTCATATTCTTGTAACCATGCCCAAGCTGCCTCTCCAGTCTGTTCCCAGGCTTGATCAATCATCCAAGCCCGAGCCAACTCGGCTTCAATTTCAAATTCCGTCGCACCATCAAAGACGGGGGTTATGGCGCGAAAGCCCAGGCGGCTTGAAGCCCAACCTAAATGAGTTTCCAAAACCTGGCCAATGTTCATACGCCCTGGTACACCTAAGGGATTCAAAATGATATCGACCGGTGATCCATCTGGAAGGAATGGCATATCTTCAGCCGATACAACTTTAGAGACGACACCTTTATTCCCATGGCGACCAGCCATCTTATCACCCGCAGTGATTTTCCGGCTTTGAGCCACAGAAACGCGCACCATCATGTCTACTCCAGCAGAAAGATCTGAATTCTCTTCTCTGGTAAACACACTTACATCAACCACTTTGCCACGCTCACCATGCGGCATGCGCAGTGAGGTATCCTTGACATCGCGTGATTTCTCTCCAAATATCGCCCTTAAAAGACGTTCCTCTGGTGTAAGCTCTTTTTCACCTTTAGGTGAAATCTTGCCTACAAGGATGTCATTCGGGCCAACTTCTGCTCCAATACGGATAATACCGCGATCATCCAGGTCTTTGATGGCTTCTTCACCAACGTTGGGGATATCTCGAGTGATCTCTTCGGGTCCTAAACGAGTATCACGTGACTCAACTTCATGCTTTTCTATGTGCACAGAGGTAAAAGCATCATCTTGAACCAGTCGTTCAGAGATAAGGATAGCGTCTTCAAAGTTGCCGCCTTCCCACGAGATGAAAGCTACGACAACATTCTGACCCAGGGCCAATAAGCCGTTCTCTGTCGAGGATGAATCTGCGATGACGTCATTGACACTGACAATTTGCCCTTTGACCACTGCCGGATGTTGATCGATACAAGTGCTTTGATTCGATCGATCGTACTTACGCAGATGGTAAGTATGTAATTTTCCATCCTTGGCCCGAATAACGAGAGCTTTTCCGGTAACTGAAACAACTTCGCCATCTTCTTCAGCAATTAATACCTGACCTGAGTCGCGCGCAGCAACGAATTCCATACCTGTAGACACCTGGGGGACATCAGGCTTTAATAGAGGTACAGCCTGAGCTTGCATGTTCGAGCCCATCAAAGCACGGTTAGCATCATCATGCTCCAGGAAAGGAATCAAGGCAGCGCTAATACCGACAATTTGATGTGGCGCAACATCCATATAATCAATGTTTTCAGGAAGTGAGAATGTGAATGTGGAATGCAAGCGTGAGGATACCCGTGGATTGACGAATTCCATGTTCTCATCCAGCGGAGTGTTAGCTTGGGCGATTACATAACGGTCTTCCACATCCGCGGAGAGGTACTCAACCTCCCCAGTCACAAAGGGAACTACAGGAACTTTATCGATCTTGAGTCTACCAATTGCTTTTGCCATCTTAGCATCGACACGATCGTCTGTTTTTCCATATATCCTTCCAGATTTGGGGTGGCTAACATCTTCCCGCAAAACGCGCCCCTCTAAGCGAGGATCATCCGGCTTGAGAGTTTTTACCACACGACGATAAGGTGTCTCAATGAAACCATACTTGTTCACACGCGCGAAAGATGCTAATCGTCCAATCAGACCGATATTAGGACCCTCCGGTGTTTCGATGGGACAAATTCTTCCATAATGAGAATGATGGACATCGCGTACATCAAAACCTGCCCTCTCACGTCGCAAGCCACCCGGTCCTAAAGCTGAAAGGGTTCGCTTATGCCTTAATTCTGCCAGCGGGTTGGTCTGATCCATAAATTGTGACAGCTGACTGGAGCCAAAAAATTCTCTTATTGCAGCCACTACAGGACGAATATTGATCAAGGTTACGGGGGAGAGCTGATCCTGGTCACGAATGGACATACGCTCTTTAATGACGCGCTCCATTCTGCGCAAGCCGATCCGCAGTTTGTTCTGGATCAACTCGCCTACAGTTTTCGCCCGTCGATTACCTAAATGGTCGATATCATCAGGCGACTCCATTCCATTATTAATCATGATCATGCGCCGGACGAGACGTACAATGTCCCATTTTGTCACCGTACGATGAGTGATGGGAAGCTCATCATGCAAATCCAGTTTTTGGTTAAGTTTATAGCGCCCAACACTTTCGAGATCATAGTGACGCTGGTCGAAGAGCTGTTCGATAAGAAAGTCGCGAGCGTTTTCAAGTGTGGCAGGGTCTCCCGGTCGCATACGCCTAAAGAACTCGAGTATAGCTGCTTCAGCAATGGTAATCCCGTCTGAGAGATCCCATTCTGGCTCCTGGGCAAAAGTGGATGTGATGAATAAACGTTCAGGATTGTCATCCACATCGCCAAAGAGTTCTAACAATTCTTCATCAGTGCCTTCTTTAAGGGGGGGATTTCCAGATCCATCATCGACCGCAGCCAACGCTCTCAAAAATATCGTTACTGGAACGATACGTTTACGATTAAAGCGAAGGGTCAGATAATCTGTCTTCCGAGTCTCAAACTCCATCCATGCGCCACGATCCGGGATTAATTTAGCCATAGCTAAAGGTCGACCGGTAGCACGATCAGGGTTTGACTCAAAATACACACCAGGGGAACGGATCAACTGCGAGACAACCACCCGTTCTGTACCATTAATAATGAAGGTGCCTTTATCGGTCATTTCGGGGAAATCACCTAAAAAGATATCTTGTTTCATTGGCTCATTCACATCTGGTCCAGCCAAAAATACCGAAACATATAACGGGGAAGCGTAGGTCAGATCACGCTCTACGCACTCCTCCATATTATGCTTTGGTTCCCCAAACCAATAGGTTAAGCCATTCTCTTTTGCTTCCGGTGTTTTACTGGGGAAATAAAGCTTCATCCCCTTGTTATAGGATTCAATTGGCGATAGCTCGTTAAACAGATCTTTGAGGCCATCCACTTTCAGACGACTGAAAGAATCTAATTGGACTTCGATCAGATCTGGTAAGGCAAGCTCGACATCAATACGCGCGTAGGATTTGTTCGGCAAAACGGATGCCATACAGTCACTCCTGATTCAAAACTTGGGTTTCTGGTTATTAGCAAGCGAAAAGCGTAAAACGAGGCATATCAAGGGAATTACCACCCTTTTGCCTTACAGATACGTTTTACGCCGTAAATAAATCGAATATCTCTTATAATCAAATAACAAACTGCTACTTTAACTAAACAGACGAATAAGTATTATAACCAACCATCTAATATCGGTCAAGCAAAAAACATCATATATTTATTAATAGACAATGAAACAATCCGGAATTTTCCAGGATTGATTTTACCATTCTCTGATAAAATGGCCTCATGCAAAACAACTTATCTCCTACTCCATTTAATTCGGGTTTTGTGGCTGTGATGGGCAAGCCAAATGTTGGGAAATCCACCCTGATTAACGCCCTGATGGGGCAAAAAATTGCAGCGGTATCGCCACGACCACAGACCACCAGAAAACGGCAATTGGGTATCTTGTCGTTAGAGAACGCTCAAATCATATTTGTCGATACACCTGGTATGCACCAACCTCGCCATAAATTGGGTGAGCACATGAACCAGGAGGCTATCGACACATTAGATGAGTGCGATTTGATCTTGTTCGTGGTCGATGCTAGCCAACCCCCAAGCGAAGAGGACCATATCCTGGCCAATTTAATCAACGGGCTTAAACACCCGCCTACAACCATCCTGGCAATGAATAAAATTGACCGGGTTGATGATAAGAATATACCCGAAATACAAGCCAGCTTCTTAACTTTAGCACCCCAAAGTCATCCAATCCTTACTTCAGCAACACGTGGTGATAATCTAGATGGACTGATAAATGAAATAACCGAAAGATTACCTGAGGGTCCACCCTTTTTTCCTGAAGACCAGGTCACTGACCTATATGAGAGAGAAATCGCCGCAGATTTAATACGTGAGGCTGCTCTACTACTCCTGCGTGATGAAGTGCCGCACGGCATCGCCATTCGCATTGACGAATTCACTGAGCGCGGTGATCATGGCGCGTATATTGAGTCGACAATCTTTGTCGAGCGCGACTCTCAAAAGGGGATTGTCATCGGCAAGGGGGGAACAATGCTGAAACGTATCGGAACAGCTGCCAGACAAGAGATAGAGGAGATGAGCGGACGCAAGGTCTTTTTACAGCTTCGTGTCAAGGTGCGAAAAAACTGGCGCAATGACGAAAACGTACTGCGTTGGTTTGGCTTTTAATTTAGGAGCTAGAAATGTCATATACTCTGCTCACGGTTGCATTGATCGTTGCCCTACTTGACTGGATTGCGGTCGCAAAAAAATGGAAACTCCTAGAGTATTTTGCGAAACCAGGCGTGATGATCGTACTGCTTGCCTGGTTGTGGAGCGTTAGTGGGTTTAGTGGACACCTGACCTGGTTTGCACTAGGGCTGATCTTCTCACTGGCAGGTGATGTGTTCCTAATGCTGCCACGAGAACAATTTATCGCTGGGCTGGTTGCTTTCTTACTGGCACATATAGCCTATACAATCGGCTTCACTGAGACTCTGCCACCAGTAACCATAATCAGCCTAATTATGGCCATTGTTGTTGGTACTACTTCGACCAGGATTTATCGAGGTGTCTCCAGCGCACTTGTAGCTTCCAATAATCGTGATCTAAAAATCCCACTCCTTATGTACACCATCATAATAAGCGTGATGCTGCTCGCCGCGCTACTGACTTTAGTGCGCCCGGATTGGTCAACAGGATCTGCCCTAATGGTGAGCACTGGCGCGGTTCTTTTTTATCTCTCTGATGCCTTCCTGGCCTGGAATAAATTTGTTGGACCGATTCGTCATGGAAACCTGATTGTTATTATCTCGTATCAGCTGGGCCAGATATTGATAACAGTGGGGGCTGCAACGCATTATCTTTCACCTGGCTAATAATCTCACAAATTTTTAGCAAATAACGTTCTTTGACCCAAACGATCAACACGTATTATTATCCAAAGAAAAACGTTTTTTCAAGCATTTAGTAACTTAGGTCATTTAATTGACATCCCACCTATTGCTAGTGTTCCGTCAAACATCATAGTTTAGGTTGATTAGGCCTATGACGGAACACTTAAGCTTTGTCAAGCAGATTGTGACCGGAAGACCAAATTCAACATTCATGCTTGACAAAGCA
>DAOVXM010000340.1 GCA_030636125.1 Chloroflexota bacterium
GTAGCAGTCAATAACGCAGAACTTTATCGCCTGATCCGCGACCAAGCCGAAGATCTAGGGCGTATGTTCCGGGAGCAACAAATCGAAACCAGCCGCTCACAAGCAATATTGGAAGCAGTAGCCGATGGTGTTATTGTCACTAATGCCAATAGGCGTATCACCCTCTTTAATGCTGCGACTGAACAAATTCTGGGACTCAAGCGCTCTCAGATAATTGGGGAATCGTTGCAACAATTCAGCGGCTTATTCGGTCATGCAGCCAAAGCCTGGATGGAAACCATTCAAAAGTGGTCCAAAGATCCAAATACATATCAAACTGGAGAAATATATACAGAACATATCACCCTAGAAGATGGGCAAGTTGTGTCTGTGCACCTATCACCTGTCAGTATGAGGGATAAATTCCTTGGGACAGTATCCATTTTCCGAGATATTACACACCAGGTTGAAGTCGACCGGTTGAAATCCGATTTTGTTGCTACCGTGAGCCATGAACTGCGTACACCCATGACATCAATCAGAGGTTACGTAGATATCCTGCTGATGGGGGCTGCTGGTGAGTTAAACGAACAGCAAACACAGTTCCTGGATATCGTCAAAGGTAACACAAAGCAGCTTGCGATCCTGGTCAATGACCTGTTGGATATCTCCCGCATCGAAGCAGGCCGGGTAACCCTTTCTCTGCAAGAGCTGGACCTTGACGAGCTGGCCAATGAAGCGATCAGCGCACTCGTCCATCTCTCAGAGGAAGAGAATAAAACCATGCAGATTGAGCTTGAACCGCACCCCGAGATCCCCACTGCGCTTGGTGATAGAGATCGGGTTCGTCAAATCTTAAACAACCTGCTTGAGAACGCCTTCCATTACACCCCTGAAAACGGGAAAATAAAACTTGAATTACTGCATAAAAACAAGGAGCTACAAATCAATGTCATCGATGACGGTATTGGTATTCCTCCAGAGGTACAACCGCAGATATTTGAGCGCTTTTACCGCGGCGAACATCCCTATGTGCTAGCCACTTCAGGTACAGGGCTGGGGTTGGCGATCGTGCAGTCCCTGGTTGAAATGCATAACGGGCGAATCTGGATCGAGAGCAACGGCCTATCCGGTGAAGGTACAAAATTCTCTTTTACCCTGCCCATTTACAGACCCGAGAATTCATGAGGTATTATGGCAAAAATATTAATCGCTGAAGATGAACGAGACATTCGTGACCTGATTACCTTCACTCTGCGTTTTGCAGGTTATGAGGTGACCGCAACCACGGATGGAGAAGAAGCCTACGAAACGGCTCAAAGAATACTTCCTGACTTGATATTGCTCGATGTACGCATGCCAGGCATGAATGGCTATGATGCCTGTAAGAAGATCAAAGCAAATGACAAGACTCAACACATACCGGTTGTATTCCTCTCAGCTAAAGGACAAGAAGCTGAAGTCCAAACCGGCATCGATGCTGGAGCAACCGAATATATCATCAAACCATTCTCACCGGACCAATTAACAGAACGGGTTCAAGCTATCCTAGAAAATCATAAGCAAACATAGCCATACTAATGGGCAATTGGGGTTTATCCCTGTTATGGAATTGCAAAGAGGGCGACTATAAAATATGAGCGCCATAATCCTGCAAGATGATATCGTTCACTATGAGGTATTGGGACGTGGAAGACCAATACTGTTCTTGCACGGGTGGGTCGGATCGTGGCGTTATTGGATCCCCAGCATGCAAGCCGCATCCACTTCGTTCCGGACTTACGCACTTGACTTCTGGGGATTCGGCGATTCGGCCAAAAAAGCCAACTACTATTCCATTGATCAACAAATAAACTTATTAGATGATTTTTTAAAGGAGTTAGGGATCGGCAAAATTGCTTTGGTGGGTCACGGGCTCGGTGCTATCATCGCCTTGCAATACACCCAGCGTTATCCAAATCAAGTAGATCGGATCATGGCAATCGGATTACCGCATAGCGAGGATGCCATCAGCACTCGCTTGCGATCAGCCCCCCCAACTGAACTGGCTGAATGGCTTTTTGGGCGTTCACCAATCAGTGAGGTATCTCGAGTGGAAGCTCCCAAAGCAGATCAAAAGGCGATTCTGCTCTCAATTACAACATTAAACAACGTTGATTTACCCAATCTGAGACGTGAGGTGTCCATACCCTGCCTGCTCGTCCATGGGCAAAATGATCCGGTTGTAGATGCTCCCCAAATTGATCAAAATGGTTCCCTGCCAGAAAAAGCCCACCTGATCATATTCGAAGGATCTTGCCATTTCCCCATGCTGGATGAGCCAGGCAAGTTCAACCGTTTGCTGACAGACTTCCTCAGTCTGCCTTCTGGGGAAAGTCCTAGACAGCTTCAACTAAAGGAAGAGTGGAAACGTCGAGTCCGATAGCAACGGCTCTGATAGCAACTGCTCTTGACATATTTAGATATTCCGATATATACTGATAACAACAATCTAATCCTGCTCGGGGAGTCTGGATAAGCCAGGCTGAGAGGAGGGCTAAAAGCCCTCGACCCGTGAACCTGACCCGGATAATACCGGCGGAGGAATTGCAGCCTTCTCAACCAAAACCCTCCTCCGGCATAGAGGAGGGATTTCTCTTTGTCACAAGCAACCAAAAATCGTGCCGTCATCTTTGCAAACGGGCTTTTAAATGATCCTGAATCAGCTCGCCAGGCAATCCTGGAAGGCGATTTGCTGATTGCAGCGGATGGAGGCGCACGCCACTGCCTGAATTTAGGTTTGACCCCAAAGATTCTCATCGGCGATTTCGATTCCTTGAGCAAGAATGAGCTCGCCTCCTTACAAGCCGCCGGATCGGAGGTCATCCGCCATCCTGCAAAGAAAGATTACACCGATCTGGAATTAGCGCTCCAGCATGCAAGTTCACTCGACCTGACCGAAATCCTGGTGATGGGAGCGCTAGGGGCACGCTGGGACCAGACTATAGCAAATATTCTTCTCCCAGTTACTGACGATCTAAAAGATATCCGTATCCGAATAATTGACGGCTCCCAAGAGGTTACGCTCCTGCGTGATATTGATCAGCTAACTTTCCACGGGCATGCTGGCGATATTGTTTCCCTGATCCCCATAGGTGGCGACGCATTTGGTGTAACTACGCGAGGCCTCGAATACCCTCTAGATGATGAAACCCTGTATTTCGGCGCTACCCGAGGTATCAGTAATGTCCTGCTCAATAAGGCAGCGACGATCCAATTAAGGGACGGTTTACTATTGTGTATCCTAATCCACTTGGAAAGCAACGAAGAACTCGCTCAAGATAACCTTTCAAAGTAAAAGTACTGGTAGATCGCCCTCTATATGTCATGGAGGTAAATATGACCAAAAAAACCATTCTCCTGCTGGCGCTAGTTGCGTTATTAATTTCAGCCTGCACCCAGGCAAGCGCCTCACCCACCCCAGCGGGTACTCGCAGTTTGACAGTGATGACCCACGACTCGTTCGCGGTTTCGGCAGAAGTGGTTACGGCCTTCGAGAGCGAGAACAATGTAAAAGTCCAATTCCTCAAAGCAGGTGACACCGGCACTGCTTTGAACAAAGCCATTCTATCCAAGGACAATCCACTGGCAGATGTATTCTATGGAGTAGACAACACTTTTCTCAGCCGGGCACTCGACGAAGATATCTTCGAAGCGTATAACTCGCCCTTATTGGTTGAGATCCCTGGTGAGTATAAGCTTGACCGGAGCAACCGGGCATTGCCTATAGATTACGGGGACGTGTGTTTAAATTATGATAAAGCGTTCCTGGCTGAAAAAGGCCTTACACCACCCCAGCGCCTGGAAGATCTGACCAAGCCCGAATATGGGGGCTTGCTAGTAGTCCAGAACCCAGCTACATCTTCGCCAGGATTAGCTTTCCTGTTCGCAACCATCGGGCATTTTGGTCCAGATGGATACCTTCAATATTGGGATGATCTGGTCGCAAATGATCTAAAGGTTGTCAACGATTGGGAAACCGCCTACTACACGGAATTCAGCGGCTCTTCCGGGAAAGGTCCCCGCCCAATAGTGGTCTCCTATGACTCTAGCCCAGCTTTCGAAGTGATCTACGCGGAAACACCCATCGACGAGCCACAAACTGCAGCTGTTGTCGCCGATGATACATGCTTCCGTCAAATTGAATTCGTCGGAATCCTGGCTGGCGGCCATAATCGCGACCTGGCTGAAAAATGGATCGATTTTATGCTCTCGCCCA
>DAOVXM010000463.1 GCA_030636125.1 Chloroflexota bacterium
CGTCGAGACCCGCTCGCAGTTCTAAGCCTGATCATCCTACTTGGCTTCATATTAGGCGCTATCTTTGCTCCATTTCTGACACCATATCCAGAACAAGGACGAGGCGATCCCAACCTCCTGGAAAAATTCAGCCCTCCGAACCAGGGGCACCTTTTGGGTACTGATTACCTGGGACGTGACGTCCTGACACGCATTTTGTATGGTGGGCGAAGTTCACTTGCGATCGGTTTTTTGGTAGTTATTATTGCGGTATTGATTGGTGTACCTTTGGGTGCAATTTCGGGATATTACGGTGGGTGGATTGACAATCTAGTAATGCGGATTACAGATATTTTTCTGGCCTTTCCACCACTGCTGTTGGCAATTGCTCTGGCGTCTGCACTGGGAGCAAGTTTCACTAACACGATGATCGCCATCTCCTTTACCTGGTGGCCCTGGTATACGCGACTTGTGAGGGCACAAACACTATCATTACGCGAGCGATACTTTATCGAAGCAGCGCGCAGTATTGGTGTACCCAGTTGGAAAATAATCACCAGTCATGTATTACCGAATGTGATGACACCAGTAATGGTGTCAGCCACCATGGATTTAGGAGGGGCAATTCTGGTTGGCGCTGCGGTTAGCTTTATCGGACTAGGAGTTCAGCCACCATTGGCTGATTGGGGCCAAATGGTCAGCATAGGTCGTATCTACTTCATTGAAAGACCCTGGTATGCTGGATCGGCGGGACTGGCAATTTTCCTGGTCACGCTTGCTTTCAACCTGCTTGGTGACGCTGTACGCGATGCGGCCGATCCCCACACCCGTCGAGTGGTTGATGTGGGGCGTTAGTTGAATTCATTGATAAGACAATAAGGTTATCAATCATTGAAAGCTCCAATACTTTCCGTTGAGAATTTACATGTTCGCTTCAACACCTACGCTGGCATTGTTCATGCTGTCAACGGGATGAGTTTCGATATAAGATCGGGGGAGATGTTTGGCCTGGTTGGGGAATCGGGCTGTGGGAAAACAGTGACAGGACTGGCTATCATGCGTGCGGTACCATCGCCAGGACGTGTTGTGGAAGGCCAGATTTACTTCCAAGGTGAAGATATGCTGCAGATAAACGAAAATGAAATGCAGGATATCCGAGGCGGTCGCATTGCCATGATTTTCCAGGATCCTACGGCTTCGCTCAACCCGGTGTTCACTGTGGGCTACCAGATTTCGCTCCAGATCACACAACACCGTCATGTTAGCAAAAAGGAGGTGAAACAGCTCGCTTTGGACATGTTTTCAGAAGTCGGTTTGCCCCATGCGAAGTCCATCTACAACACCTACCCCCACGAATTAAGTGGGGGAATGCAGCAGCGTGTAATGATCGCTATGAGTTTGGCCTCTGGTGCTGAGCTGCTGATTGCCGATGAACCTACCACTGCTCTCGATGTAACAATTCAAGCCCAAATTCTTGCCTTGCTATCCCAATTGAGGGAGAGTGAAGGGCTGACCATCTTGCTTATTACTCATGATTTGGGGGTGGTTGCCGAAACCTGCGACCGGGTAGCTGTGACCTACGACGGGCGAATCGTTGAAACCGGTACAGTTGACGAGGTTCTTTACCAGACAAAACACCCGTACACGCAAGGACTGATGGCGGCCTTACCGGACTCCGTCGACCATGGCCGACCGCTACAAGTTATCAAGGGGAATGTACCTGATGGGCTGCGACCTGTGGCGGGCTGTCCATTTCACCCACGCTGCCAGGCTGTGATGGATATTTGTCGCGAACAACAGCCGCTTCATATCCAAATGGAAAACCAGGGCCATACGGTAGCCTGCCACCTTTATGAGAATGCGAAATGAACAGCGATAAACAACCGGCTAAGGTTATGCCAACAATCCAGGAAGGACAAGCTACGGCAACGCAAACCCCGTTATTGGAAACCAAAAGCCTGACCAAAATCTTCACTTCGCGAAAAGGGTGGCTGAGTCGCCAGGAGAGACAGGTGCGCGCCCTGGATGGTGTTGACCTGACCATCAACGAACAAGAAACTTTAGGCGTGGTGGGAGAATCAGGCTGTGGCAAGACTACCCTGGGCCGTGTGATTATGTGGTTGACGGCGCCCACTTCCGGCCAGGTCTTGTTCGAGGGCCAGGATACGGCCATAGTCGACAAACAGGAGCTGAAGAAGCTCTACCATGAAACGCAGATGGTCTTCCAGAATCCCTACACCTCCTTCGACCCACGCTTTACAGTTCTAAAATGTGTTGCTGAGCCATTGAAAACCCATACCAGGCTACGGGGCGAAAACTTGCGCCGGCGGGTACGCGAATTGCTTCAGCAGGTGGGTATGCCGGGTGATATTATGCAACGTTATGCCCATGAATTCAGTGGAGGCCAGCTACAACGTATCGCCATTGCTCGCGCCCTGGCGACAAATCCGAAATTTATAGTTCTGGATGAGCCGACATCGGCTCTTGATGTTTCGGTTCAGGCCCAGATTCTAAATTTATTGCAGGTTCTACAGCGGGAATTGAAACTGACATATCTCTTCATTTCGCATGATTTGAGCGTTGTGCAACATATCAGCAACCGGGTAGCCGTGATGTATTTGGGCAAAATCGTAGAGCAGAACACGTCAGAAGCCATTTTCAAAGGTCATGCCCACCACCCATATACTCAAGCTTTGCTCAGCGCGATGCCGACCGTTGTAAAAGAATTACGGCACGAGCAAATCATCCTAGAAGGATCTGTTCCTGATGCGGCAAATCCACCTAATGGGTGCAATTTCCACCCTCGTTGCCCGGTGGCGATGCCAATTTGCTCAAAAGCCGAACCTGTCCTTGATAATTCTGGCGCCGGTCATCCGGTTGCCTGTTTTGTTGTTAATCCAATCGAGAAGAGCACGGATGAGATGATTCAATAACCGATCACACCACGTTCAGCAACTACATTAAAAGGAGAAATGATTATGCCATACGGAAAACTGGATAACTTACAAGATTGTGAGGACTTTGTAGATGGTTGCCTTTTCATGGGTACCGGGGGAGGGGGTGATGTGGAATTGGGCTTGGGTATGCTTAAAGAAGCGCTGGAAGACGGTGTATCCCTGGAGTGGGTTGATGTGGCAGACATACCAGCGGATGTGA
>DAOVXM010000318.1 GCA_030636125.1 Chloroflexota bacterium
AATGGCTTTATCGCCGCCTTTTGTTTTGGCTTGACCTCCAGCAATTTCGCTGGAAAAGAAGAGATCGAAGACCTATATGAGTATGCAGAAATAGAAGTCACCATATTAATGCTGCTTACATTCACGCTTTTCGGTGCGGTGATGCTGCCGCCAGCAATAGAAGCCCTCAACCCCGAAATCGTGCTTTACGCGGTTTTGAGTTTGACCCTGGTGCGCATGGTATCGGTAGCTATCAGTATGGTGGGAGAGAAAGTGCGGCTGCTAACGACCCTGTTCCTGGGCTGGTTTGGTCCGCGCGGTATCGCTTCGATCCTTTATATATTTATCGTACTGGAATCGGAAAGCCTGCCAGGTTTGCAGCTGATTTACAGCGTGGCGATGATCACCGTGCTATTCAGCATCTATGCCCACGGGATTACCGCTTCACCATTGTCGAATCGTTATGGGTCAGGTATTGAAGCAGTTGATAAAAAGCAGATTTTGACCCCTGAAACCGAGGATGTACCCGAGATGCCATTGCGGATTTCCGACCAGCCAAAAATTAATACATAAACCATTCTGCTTATCTACCAACAGCTCTCATAATATGTGTTTCGGGATCCCCAAAAAGGAACGATAGAAATGAATTATTCCAAGTGGTTATTGGTTGGACTGTGTGCATTACTCATCTTAATCATGGGTTGTTCAGGGGACTTAGAGAAGGAATTCCAATTCAACTACACTTTTGAAGAAGATCAGCAGGGTTGGGTCACGGACTTTGCCGATCTGCCTGCCGATTTCGACGAGACATTTTACGAGCTGGATTCTGGCTGGGGTGCGCTGCCATCTGGCTTGGAAGGCAACGCTATATACCTGAGTGGTCACAATCACAGCGATGACCTGTTCATGTTCCTCAAAACACAGATCGATGGATTGAAACCCGATAGAAGGTACCAAGTCCTTTTCAGCATCGATCTGGCCAGCAACACCCCTGAGGGCATGATCGGTATCGGAGGTTCACCGGGCGAGAGCGTTTATGTTAAAGCTGGGGCGACAACGGTAGAACCAGAAGTGATCACCGACGATGAGGGTTGGCTGCGGTTGGACAGCATCACCAGTGTTGTAGACGCAGAAGCCATTTTTGCAGATGGCGATAATGAAGATCTATCTTTTCTAAAAATCCGCCAGATCGGCTATTCAGATCTGGTGATATTAAACAAGGTCGATCTTGTGACCCCCACGCATATCGAAGTCATAAAAGAATGGATTGACGCGCAGTTGAGCCGAATCAGGATTGTCGAGGCAGTCCACTGCGATGTGCCGTTGGAAATTCTTCTTGCTGTTGGCAGATTCGATCCCGCAAATATGGTTCGGCAGAAAAACGATATTCAGATCGAACCTCTAGATTCAGTTCACGGGCATCAATCCGCGGGTGAGATGTTTAAAACCTGGAGCTTCGATACGGACCGGCCGCTGTCGTTGGAGCGCCTCAGGGAGATGGTACGCAGAGAATTACCTGCCTCGGTTTACCGCTGCAAAGGTATTTTATATTGCATTGATAATCCTGGAAAACGGTTCACGCTTCAGATCGTTGGGCGCCGGACTGAGATCAGCGAGCTTGATGAGTGGGGGGAGCGGGCGCCACGTACTAAGATCGTCGCGATTGGATCTTCAAACGAGATTGATCCTGATTCACTAACAGCACTATTCGAAAGCTGTATAAGTGAACCAGAGATTGAACAATATTGATCAACATTCACCCAATGTGCATAGTCGACTCCAGCAAAACGTACGCCTAAGTTGGTTGGGAGTGTTGATGGTGAAGAATTAGGAGCGAAACCCAATGCTCGCATTAGCGAAAGCTAAATTGCTTACACGAAACTTGGGATTAGGGAACGCCAGCGTTACTTGACGGTTACCAGAGGGAGAATTACCATTCTGAAATAACAATTTTTAAAGCAGCCCCTGCGCACGAAGCCTCGTTACAATCTCCTTGGTAGTCTTGCTGCGGTCCATCGTGTAAATATGCACGCCTGGGACGCCTGCTTCGAGCAAGTCCTTGCATTGCTGGTATGCGAACTCGATTCCGAAATCCAGCACCGCTTCCTTATCCCCTTCTGGTATCACAGCTAATCCCTGGCGAATTTCTTTTGTGATCGTAGCCCCACACAACTTGGCCAGCGTCCCCATCATTTTAACGCTGTAAATAGGCATAACCCCGGGCAAGATCGGCACTTCAATACCAACTTTCCGGCATCGGTCAACAAAACTAAAAAAGTACTTGTTATCGTAACTGTAGTTCGCGATGATATATTCGGCACCGTTTTCAATTTTTAACTTCAGGTATTCCAAGTCTTTCTCTTGGGATTCAGCCTCAATATGTCCTTCTGGGTATCCCGCCACGCCCATGCAGAAATCATATTTTGGACGCAGGAATGCCATTAGATCGGACGCGTGAGCGAAGCTATCTGGGTGAGGGTTGAAATCATCCTGATCGTGAGGGATGTCCCCTCGCACCACCAAGATATTTTCAACTCCTAAGGTCTTATAGCTGTCCAGTACGGTGGTGATTTCCTGCGGCCCCAAACCAAAACCGGCAAAGTATCCTAATACTTCCAGTCCTTTTTCGTTCATTAGCTTGTCTAGCAGCTGCCGCGAGCCCTCGCGAGTCGTGCCCCCAGCGCCGAATGTCACCGAGGCAAAGTCCGGCTTTAAACCCGCTAATACATCAATAACTCTTTCCAGTCTTTCCGCTGCTTTTTGACTTCTGGCTGGGAAGAGTTCGAATGACACTGTCGGTTTATCACTCGCCTTCCAAAGATCTGTCAGTTTCATTTTGCCCTCCCAAAGAAAAATATTCGGTCTGAAATTCAGCAATTACAACCATGTTTCATTTGAATCTATCCAGATTGAACCAAGTTCATGCTCAGCTTGAAAGTGACGCAACCTGCAATTGCTTAAAATTATACCCCCAATAAGGGCCTAACCTGGTAAGTTTTTGTACTATGAGCAAGGATTTTCTGAATAGCAGCACCATCCTTTTAGGTTCTGGCTTGTCCAGGTTAGGTGCTGTGATAAAAGTAGTTTTTGCGTTTTAGATATTATATAGAAATCTACGATTATGGCCTTTGCTCTGCCCCCATTTTTGGGTCCACGCAAATTAAGCCCTGCAGAGATGTGGGTCTTTGGGTTTATCCCCGGGAATGCTGCAGCATGGCGGCGTGGTTGCCCGCGAATATAGCAAACCCTGTGTAGCAGGTATCCAGGGCATCACTACTACCTTGCAAGGTGGACAGTTTGTTGAAGTTGATGGCACAACGGGTGTTGTACGTATTTTGGAATAGGTGCCGGGTAGGAGGGACACATTTCTGTATCCCTCCCCCCTAAGAACCGTGCGTGCCAGTTTCCCGGCACACGGCTCAAGCCTCTCTAACGCCATGTAAGGCAAGACGCGGGGCGACAAGATATGGTCGCTCATTTGCTGTAGTTTATTTATCTTCCCCCCCTGACACATGAGTAAGTCGTTAGAGAATGTTGCCAGAAAGTAAAAAAACAATATATTACGATAAAATCCAGTATAATAGGTGTAATTGACCGTATTTCTAATTTGCGCCGCTGAAAACAAGTATTTGTTGGAAACTTTCCAGATAATAACTTGATAAGGAACACAATATGACCATCGACCACAATTCCATCGCTCAAGAAGTTGAAAAGCGCTTCGGAGCCTTCTTTCGTGAGAAAATTAACCCCTCGGCGATGTATCGAGATCAAACTTACTCGACGTTCGACGAGGAAACACTCCACGAAATGGGTCGGCTCGGACTCATCGGATTCACCGCGGCCAAGTCAATCGGGGGTGAAGGACGTTCATGGGAGGAGTGGGGACACGCGCTCGAAGAAATCGGATACCTGGCTGACGATTCGGGTCTACCTATGTTGCTCTCCTACCGGGAGACCGCCAACAATCTGGTGCATCATTCAGGCTTGCAGGGTCGGCCGCACTTGATTGAACGCTACGCGAAGCCGGCTGTACGCGGTGAGGCCTTTATCGGTTGGTTGTTCACCGAGGAGAAGGATGCACTCAACTTCGAGACTAGGATCATCAAGCGTGGAAACCGATACATCCTTAACGGCCACAAAACCGCATCGACCGGTGGGTTGAGTTGTACATCCTGGATCGTATACGCTGCTACAGAAGACGGGGAAGACACCATGGCGCTTATGGTCGAGCGGGACGATCCGGGAGTCGTCGTCACCCCTTTGCGGACCTTAGGGCTTCGTTCTCTTGGTCTCACTGACCTTACGTTCCAGGACGTTGAACTAACCGAAGACCGGATTGTGGCCTCTTCCGACGGATTGAGTCACGGCCAGATCTTCATTAACGAACGGCGGGTGACAGG
>DAOVXM010000046.1 GCA_030636125.1 Chloroflexota bacterium
AAAAGCAATCGTATAATTGTGGTAATTTTTACAACGTAACTGTTCAGGCTGCGATGAGATGTGCTCTGCCTGCCCTAGGCTGAGTAGTTACTTAAAAACCCCCAATTTCATGGGTTCTGAACGACGACGAGAAAGTTCGCCACCCCCCAGCCACTTACTGACTCATCATAAGGTGCTACCAGGTACCACCAGGTATAACCATCTACCTCCTCAGGCCCACCATCAACCCGGAATACTTCCGCTTCAAGCCCCAAAAAACGCACCTCACCATCCAGACCTGGCTCAGCGCGCAACCTTAACCCATCCCCCCCCGTTCCTGATACTTGGACGAAAGCTCCCACCGCGATATCTCCCGGTGGTGGTGGTGGAGGCACGGATGAGGAGGGGGTGAGTTCCACAACTGGTGTCGGTGTACTGACCACTTGGGTTGCTGTTGGCACCGGAATCACGTTCAGAACCGCGGTCGCCTGCCCACTACTTATAGGTTCAGGACGCATGAACCATAACAATAACGAAGTGGCACACAACAAAGTGATCGCTATGATCATAGCGCCGCCAAACACCCGTGGACTTAGAAAGTAGCGCAACAATTCACCTGCATTCATAAAATTTTCGTAACTGTTCAGGCTGCGATGAGAAGTGCTCTCCCTTCCCTAGGCTGAGTAGTTACAAATTTTCTTACACGGGTAAGAGGAAGAAGGCCAATGCCAAGATTGCATATATAGCCAACAATCCTACCCCTTCTAACCAGTTTGATTTACCATCTTCGGAGACCAGCGCCGCAATCCAAACTCCAGCAACCAGGGCGATGATTTCGAGTTGATTAAATACCAGGGTCAGGTAATTACCAAATAATAAGCTGATAAATACCAGCACTGGCGTAACGAACAAGGCAATTTGTAGGCTTGAAGCAACGGATATCTCCACGCTGAGATCCATCTGGTTCTGGGCGGCGACTTTAACTGCCACCAGGTGTTCAGCTACGTTACCAATCAATGGGATCAGGATAATACCCAAGAAAAACTCCGAGATCCCCAGGGTCACCACAACCGGCTCTACCGAACTTACCAGTAATTCACTCAAATATACTACACCCGCCGTAGACAATGCTAATACAATTAAAGCTGTACGGATGGACCAGCTAGGGTGAATTACCAATGTTTCGATCTTTGCCGGCGAGTGAGTTACCGGGCTCTTAGAAGTCCTGAAGCTGTAAAGGAGTCCCAACACATAGAGGACGATCATTATACCGGCCACTCCCAAGCTGAGCACTTCCACTCCGATACTGTCCTCTGGGCCAATAAAATGGCTGAACAAGGACGGCACCACCAATGTCACTATCACTAGCGCGAGCATGATTGCGTTATTGCCAGCTCGTTCACGGTTAAAGGATTGTACGCCGTGACGTATACCTCCTACCACCATCGACATTCCCAAAACCAGAAGCAAGTTGCCTATGATGGAACCGGTGATCGAGGCTTTAACCAGATCCAGCAATCCTTCCCGGATGGCCAATATGGTTATGATTAATTCTGCAGCATTCCCAAGAGTAGCGTTGAGTAAACCTCCTATGCGTGGCCCGGTATAATGAGCTAAAACTTCTGTGGCTTCTCCAATGAAATGTGCCATTGGGATTACGCCCAAAGCAGATAGCCCGAATACCCAAAGCTCACCCCATCCAGCCTTATCAGCAAGGAACGCCATAGGTAGCACCAGGATCAATAATACAATTGGGTCTTCCCGAACAAATTTTAAGATTTTCATTCTACCGCCTTTTATTCCATCGATGGAGAATACCTAAATTTTGGCATGCGTGAAATCATCCTTTTAGATTTGTTAAGCCCGACTCGAATAGCGGATATGGTGTCTCTTCTGGCACCAGCACTTTTAAGGCTGCTGGTCGCACAACGATCTCAACATGTCTTTCACTCTCGACAGGTTCGCCATCCAACTCAATGAAAAAGGGCGCTAGTGAATCCATATGCATAGTTCGAAAAGATATATGCTGGACATTTTGCGCTCGGTGATGATTACCGGTCCATAAATTCCAGGCATGACGGACGGTATCGTTTAAATGTTCACCTTCAAATAACCATAAATCCATAACCCCATCATCCAGGCGAGCCTGCGGTGATAAATGTACCAGGCCGCCAGCATATAAATGTACATTACTCACAATGGATAAGATAAACCGCCCATCTACCTTTTCTCCATCTGCCTCAATTTTTATATCGGTACCTCGCCAAAAATAAGCGTGCCAGATCACGGAGGCTGCATAAAAGATAAACGCAAAGTTCTTCTCCCAACGCCGGCGAGGCTCGATTCGGTTGACAACGTAACCATCCAGTCCTGTCCCTGACCAAAGGAGAAAGGGACGTTCGTTGCAGATTCCTACATCACTGAGGCCTAATTTTCCGGTAGCCAATCGCCGCGCGCTCTTTTCAAGAGCCTCCCAGTTCGTCCAACCCAGGCTCGGCAGTCCTTGCTCCTGTGCAAAGACATTTGAGGTGCCTGCTGGCAGCACACCCAAAGCCGTATCCGTCTCTATCAAGCCTGCCACAGCGTAATTGATCGAACCATCTCCACCAACCACAAAAAACACATCCTTTTTTTCAATAGCAGCCTGTGAGGCTAACTCCGTAATATGGCTTCCACTGTGCGTTGGCTCAATTTGTGTTTGCCAGCCATACTCACGCAGTACCTTTGCGGCACGTTCGGTTAATAAACGCGAGGGGTACCGTCCAGCGGATGGGTTATAGGCAAGCACACACTGTGGCATAGATCTCCATTAAACTCCATAATTCTACCCAATATTTTCTAACGTGTCTTGGGCTATCTCATCATGTACACAAACCCTTTACCCCAGCCGTCCGCATTCAAACTAATGAATGGTACAATTCTACCTGAAATTCGTCATTGGATACTCGCATGTCGGAAACAATCATACTGAACAAGCGTTATCAACTAGAGCAGCGCCTTGACTCTGGTGGCATGGCGGTCGTTTATCGCGCTCGTGACTTAATGCTGGAACGTAAAATAGCGATAAAGATCATGCGAGAAAACTTCTCTGCTGACCCGGATTTCCGCGAACGGTTTCATCAGGAAGCCCGCGCCGCCGCTAACCTCTCCCATCCTAATATCGTTACCGTTCATGATTTTGGGCTCGACCAGGGCCGTGTATTCATCGTGCTCGAATACATCCCTGGCACGAATCTAAAAAAGATCCTCCAACGCCGGGGACAGCTCGCCCAAGATGAGGCGCTATCCTTAATGGTACAAGCCTGCGCTGGGGTCGGCTATGCCCATCGGGCAGGCCTGGTCCACTGCGATATCAAACCTCATAATCTATTGATCACCCCTGATAGACGCTTGAAGGTTACCGATTTTGGGATCGCTCGCGCCCTTGCATCTATCCTGCCAGAAGAGAAATCCGATGTTGTCTGGGGATCACCACAATACTTTTCACCCGAACAGGCCGCAGGTGATGCCCCTTCGCCAGCCTCAGATGTTTACTCGCTGGGTGTCATCCTGTATGAAATGCTCACTGGGCGCCTCCCCTTCGTAGCGGAATCGACCTCCGAATTGGCTCGCCTCCACCGCGAATCACTGCCACCCTCCCCACGAGTGTTCAACCCGGAAATATCTCTCACCTTGGAGCAGATTATCATCAAGGTCCTCTCCAAAGAACCCGCCGCGCGCTATCGGACCGCTGACCAGTTCGGCCGAGTGCTCATTCTTTACCGGGAGCAATCTAGCCAGGATAAAAGTTCAGCATATCTAACCACAACATCTCTTGCTGCTCAATCAGCCTCATCTACCTCTGAAGTTGCTCAAAAACAAACCGAGGCAGCCCCACAAGTTGCCTCCAGCACAGACAACTTCTTTGGCACTCCAGCCCAGAAACCAGCTGTATACACACCTCGCAAAGAAGACCCTTTGGATTTTGATTGGGTAAGTATTGGTTTAGGGTTGTTAGCTCTACTTGCAATTGGGGGATTGGTGCCACTCTATCTCTGGGCTTATTTCTTATACTTCCAGTGAAACTCCCCGTATAATACCCTTGTCATATCTTACCCCCCCGAGTATCATAAACCCAATTAAGCTTATATGAGCAGCTTAACATCAAAATGGCAATCTTTGGTGAAACTTGATAATAGCGCAGCCAAGTGGAACCTCAAGTTACTGAGCTTAAACAGAAAAATCCCGGTTCGCACCGCGATTTTCCAGGAACACTAGCAGTCAATAAAAAACTACTTGGTCTTCACCATAGTGCGGATGCACTTGGTGCACAACGTCATGCGAATCTTACGCCCACCTTCATAAACGCTGACCGTTTGCAAGTTGGGCTTAAAAGTTCGCAGTGTGGACTTCTTTGACCAGGGACGATTTCGACCAAAAGCTGTTTTCTTACCACAACTTTCGCACTTTGCCATAATTCCACTTCCTTTTCCTACTTTTGTGATCGGCTACATGTAAACACTTAGGTCAGCCATAATTCAGCCAATCACTACTAATACCTTACTTTGACATCCTGGATTGAGCCGCACAATCTTACCACAACTCGACTGCTTTTACAAGCTAGATTTCAAGGCTCAAAATAATTATTTTTTGGTAACAACTCAGCCTTGGGCTGGGAGAGCACTTCTCCCCGTAGCCCGAGCAGTTACTTTATTGAATATTTCATTAAACACAACATATATCAGAGGTTAGTTATGACAGGCGAAACTACTCAACTAGGTGGTATTCACGTTTCACCACGCGCTATTGCCACGATCGCTTACCATGCAGCCAGGGAATCCTATGGTGTGGTAGGCTTGGCGCACAAAAACCTGGTCAATGGGATTGCCCAGGCTTTAGTAAAAGACCCCACTCATGGAGTAGAAGTACACTATGATGGCGTACATATTAATATCGATGTTTACATCATTATTGAATATGGAACTCGGATTAAATCAGTTGCGAACAGTGTCAGCAACACAGTACGGTACCATGTAGAGAAAGCTCTCGGTCTGCCAGTCAACCAGGTTAACGTGCATGTCCAAGGTTTGCGCATTAGCGAATAGACCAGTTTGTGATCCAATTTCCACTTCTTAGGAGTCTCCTGCATGAATTTAGATTCACAAGAATCCGCAAAAAACCTACGGCTAAAACGCCTGCGTGAATCCCCAATTGACGGCCTGACGCTAAAACGCCTGGTAGAAGCTAGTCTGACCTGGTTGAGGACAAACCAAGAAATTGTTAACTCATTGAATGTTTTCCCGGTTCCGGATGGAGATACAGGTACAAATATGGTGCTCACGATGCAGTCGGCGTACGACGAAATTGTGAACTCACCTGAGCAGAGTTTCGGTAAAATGTCCCACGCGGTCGCTAATGGAGCCCTGATGGGGGCTCGGGGGAATTCGGGCGTTATCCTCTCCCAAATTTGGCGAGGTATCGCCCATGCCGCTGGCAAAAATGATACTTTGGATGCCCCTACTATGGCGCAAGCATTTGCGTCAGCCCGCGATACTGCTTACAAGGGTGTGGTGCGCCCGGTGGAAGGCACCATTCTTACGGTGATAAAAGATAGCGCCGACGCCGCGGCAGAAGCCTTGACCGAAACCGACGACACATACAAGATGCTCGAATTAATTGTCACAGAAGCTGATGAATCTGTCCAGCGTACTCCCGAGTTGCTCCCAGTGCTTAAGGAAGCCGGCGTAGTCGACTCCGGAGGGATTGGCTTATTTTATATTCTGGAAGGTATGCTGCGCTATTCAAATGGCTTACCCTTGGACAGCGCTCTAACAACAGTGCAGCCTTTAGCTGCGATGCAACTCGAAAATACACTGCAGTCGATCGAACCAGGTCAGGACTTCGAGGTTGTCGTTGACTTTCGGCCAGACGCTAGCCTGGATTTAGAGGGTTTTTACCGCGACCTGGAGATGATGGGTACCTCGATTCAAGTGGGTGAAGGAGATGGGATCTACCGTATGCATATCCATGTCCCGACGGAGAAACGCTACGAACCAATTGACTATACCATGTCGTTAGGCACCATCACTAAAGTAGCCATCGAGAATCTGCTTGCTCAAATGGAGGAGATTGAAAACGCAAGTGGGAGCAACAAACTCGCCCTAGCACCTGTCGAACCCGGCCAGATTGCTGTGGTCGCGGTCTCTCCTGGCCCGGGCTTGACACGGGTCTTCGCCAGCCTGGGTGTGGCTGCCATTGTTGAGGGTGGGCAAACTATGAATCCCAGTACGAAAGAGATTATTAATGCCATTGAGAATCTACCAACAGATAATCTCGTCATCCTTCCAAATAATAAAAATATCATTATGTGTGCAGAATCAGCTGCGGAGCTGACCGTTAAGAATGTGTCCGTAATCCCCAGTCGTACCATCCCTCAAGGGATATCCGCTATGATGCGTCTGGTGCCTGATGGAGATCTCGATCAAGTCACCGCAGAGATGATGAATGCCCTCAACGAAATCGAGTCCGGTGAGATCACCACTGCAACCCGTAGTGTCGAGATCGACGATGTACAGGTCCAGGAAGGCCAGACAATCGCCCTGCTTAATGGAAAGCTTGTAGCCGCTACTCAAAGTGTTGAAAAAGCCTGCCTCGAACTATTGAAAAATGCCCACGCTGACCACTTCGAACTGATCACCTTATTCTACGGGGAAGGTATACCCAAGTCCGAAGTCAACCGTATCGCTGATATTATCCGCCGTACTTACCCCGAACAAGAGATAGAAGTTCAGGAAGGAGGCCAACCCCATTACCAATTCATCATTGCCATAGAATAAACTCTACATATATTTTGGATATTTTCACAATTAACAACTCTAAGTTACCAAAGTCCAATTAAGCGGACTAGAGCACACATCGTTCCTAATTAAATCTCATGCCTCAAGTTGGCATTCTCACCGACAGCACTGCTCAATTTCCCACACCCTTTTATCCGGGGAATGATTTGGTTACAGTGCTGCCAATGCGGATTCATTTGAATGGGCAAAATTACACTGAGGGGAAAGATATTACGCTCAACAATCTCCCCCCTTCAGCCAGTGATGGTTTATGCCCAAAGGTCCTACCCCCCTCAACAGGGTCATTTCGCAGAGCAATTGCACGCCTGGACCATAAGTATCAAGATATCATCATCCTTTTATTATCCACCCAGCTTAATCCAGCGACGACGAATGCTCACAAGGCGGTTGCCTCCATTCGCACTTCAGCCAGAGTACATATCTTCGACTCACAAACAACCGCAACGGGTTTGGGCCTTCAGGTTCAGGCCGCCGCCCAAGCTGCCAAGAAGGGTTATGGGTACTTAGAAATCACTCACTTACTTCGCCGCTTGATCACACATACCTATACTGTTTTTTGTTTACGAAGTCTTACATATTTGTCTCATTCAGGGCTACTTGACCCGGCTCAAGCTTTGGTAGGGGAAATGATGGACTTGACACCGATTATCATACTGGAATATGGCCAACTCAGAATCATTCATAAGGCGCGTAGCCCTCGTAATATTTTCGGTACATTTCATGAATTTGCCACCGAAATTGGTAAACTGCAACATATCGCCTTACTTAAAGGGCTGTCCCCAATTTTCAACGAAGTTAATTCCTTACGCGAACGGATACGAGGGGATTTTCCTAACACACCATATTCAGAGCACACATTAGGCACTTCCCTGGCGACGATTCTGGGACCTATGACCTTAGGTCTGGTCGCGGTGGAACATCTAGCAGAGGATCAGCAAGGCATTACTCGCTACAAGACTGTTATGTAGTAAAATCCTCAGCATGAGCAAAACTGCCATCGTTACAGATAGCACAGCCGATATCCCCAAAGAATTGGCCACCCAATACCAAATTCATATTGTCCCAAACATCGTCGTGATCGACGGACAAAGCCTTGAGGATGGGAAAGACTTATCACGCCGGGAGTTCTACGATAACCTGCCCTTAATGAAGACAAACCCAACCACGTCTACTTCATCTCCTGGTGTTTACCAGCAGCTATACGGAGATATTCTAAAGAGAGGTGCGGATCAAATCGTGTCCATCCACGCCTCCAGCCAACTGAGTGGCATATTTAATGCAGCCAGCCTTGGCGCTCAAGCATTCGGTGACCAGGTAAAGGTTATCGATAGCGAAAACCTCAGCCTAGGATTGGGCTTTCAGGTCTTGGCGGCTGCCCAGGCAGCCCTAACACAACCCCTGGATGGTATCTTGTCCGTTGTGAAAGATGTGCGCAGCAGAGCGCGGCTGGTTGCCATGTTGGATACGCTTGAATACGTGCATCGTAGTGGCCGCGTATCTTGGGCTCGCGCCCAGATCGGTGCTCTGCTGCGTATTAAGCCCTTCTTGGAGATCAAAGACGGAGTAGTGCTCAGCATAGGTAAAGCCCGTACGCGTAAAAATGGCATTCAGCGTCTTCGCAAAATGTTACTCGACTTAGGACCATTAGAACAACTCGCTATCCTGCATAGTAATGCCGAAGCCGATGCGCGCGAGCTGCTCGCAGAGATGACCCCCCGGGTTCCCACACGGCCCTTATTGGTCTATGTCACTACTGTTATCGGAACGCATGTAGGTCCAAATGGATTGGGATTTGTCGCAATTGTTAATTGAATGGTAAACTACTCAGCCTGGGGCAGGGAAAGCCGATTCCCATCTGTAGCCTGAGTAGATACTTGTATTTATAGATTCACATCAAATTAAAAAACTACGACTTGTCATCCCCTGGTAAAATTATCCCTTATGAAGCAGTCATTGCAGAAATTACAAAAAATCTTTGAGCTCGAGGTCGAACGCGGTTACGATAACCGGGCTGTGGTTGGGGGACTGGACCGTATCCTGGATTCTTGGGAGATGGAAGCTAGAGCTGATGAATTACCAGAAGATCTTATTCAAGCCATCAGCATTCGTCTACGTGATTATCCACGCTTAAGTGAATCATCACGCGCAGAGGCGTTAATGGGCTTGTGGCGGCGTCTACAGCGAGAGATTGGTGACTCAGTACCAGATCTTAAATTCCAGAAAAAGCAGCCAACCGCTCAAACTGAAGCACAACCGGTGAAACCTGCTACGCCTGAAGCCATCCCCACTGAACCAGAAAAAACACCCGCTGGGGAAGCTCCAATGAGCGACGAACCAGCCGAAGAAAAACCAGCCCCGCAGGATGAGGAAACCCCGGAAGAAACAGCTCAAGCCCCCGAACCAGAAGAGCCACCAGCTGCTATTAATGCGCCCGTCACAGTACTGTCAAAAGTAGGCCCTAAGACCGCTCAAACTTTGAGTCGCTTAAATTTACACGTGCTGGGTGATATGCTTTACAACCTGCCCCGCCGCTACGTCGACTACTCACGTCTCACCCCTATCAATCGTTTGAACTATGGTGAAGAAGTGACCGTGATCGGCACGATACAAAGTGTGAACCTTCGCCCAATTCGCGGCGGGCGCGCCAAAATTGCCGAAGTTGTGATTAAAGATGGAACAGGAGCTCTAAGAGCCACTTGGTTTAACCAACCCTGGATCGCCAAACGTATGCGTGTGGGATCCCAGGTCTCAATCTCAGGAAAAATCGACCAGTATTTAGGCCGTCTGATAATGAATAACCCTGAGTGGGAACCACTCGAACAGCAACAATTAAGTACGAACCGAATTGTGCCAGTCTATCCCCTCACCGCGAAAATCACCCAACGTTGGTTGCGCCGGCAAATGCACCAAGTTGTCACCTATTGGGCGCCCCGCGTGCCTGATCACCTCCCCGCCAATATTCGTTTATCTGCCGGTTTAGTGGATCTACCCACCGCTCTACAGCAAGTGCATTTTCCAGACTCTTGGGATCACTTAAAAACAGCCCGTTATCGCCTTGCCTTCGATGAGATATTCTTGTTACAGCTGGGTGTACAACAGCAGAAACGCACTTGGCAGGAGCGGGATGCGCACATCTTTGAGACCTCGAATAGCTGGTTAGCTGCCCAGGTGAGAGGCTTACCATACAGATTGACTGGCTCCCAGCAGCGCGCCCTTAAAGATATCCGGCTTGATCTTCGCTCCGGACACCCCATGAATCGTTTGCTCCAAGGAGATGTTGGGGCTGGTAAAACCGTTGTGGCTGCCCTAGGGGTTGCTATGGTCACGCGTCATGGCGCCCAGGCAGCTATTATGGCTCCCACCAGCATCCTGGCCGAGCAGCATTATCAAAGTATGTTGAGATTTTTAGCCAGAGAGCAGATGGAAGATGCAATTGGGAACGGGGGAGCTTTGAAAGACCATCGCGCCTTGAAGCCTGAGGAAATCCGCTTAATGATCGGTGCTACTCCTGAGCCCGAAAAGCAAAAAATCCGGGAGGGCCTGTCAAACGGATCCATCAAGTTGATTATTGGTACGCATGCCCTGATTGAAGACCCGGTAACCTTCGCCGACCTCGAAATGGTTATTATTGACGAACAACACCGCTTTGGCGTGGAACAGCGTGGGCTCCTGAGATCTAAGGGGACCAATCCGCATTTGTTGGTCATGACCGCTACACCGATTCCACGCTCGTTAGCCCTGACTGTCTATGGCGACTTGGATCTTACCGTCATGGATGAGATGCCTCCCGGTCGGCAGGCAGTAAACACCTTCGTACTGACACCTACGGAGCGTGAACGCGCTTACAGCTTGATCTGCAACCAGGTAGAGGCTGGCCATCAGGCATTCATTATCTTCCCTTTGGTAGAAGAAAGTGATAAGAGTGAGAGCAAAGCCGCCGTCGATGAACACACCAAGCTGCAATCTAATGTCTTCCCGCAATTCAAACTTGGTCTTCTGCATGGCCGATTAAAACCTGGAGAAAAAGATGATGTCATGTCTCGCTTCCATTCCGGA
>DAOVXM010000224.1 GCA_030636125.1 Chloroflexota bacterium
CGACTGGCCTGATATTTCCACCTGACCAGGCTCCATTTCTCCTCCATTAAGTATGTTGACCCGGGCGATATGCGAGCCCTCTCGGGCAAAAATCTCGGCTTGCTTGCAAGCTTTTAAAAAGGTGGAGGTGGTCAGAACTGCGCGGGTGTTGTAGCTACGAGGGATCAGCTGTTCCAAATCCGGGAAAGAACCCTCGATAAGCTGCGAGACCAGCTCTATATTATTCATATGGAAAATCACCTGGCCCCGATCCTTGGGCATGACCATCGACAGAACCTGATCCCCATCACCGGAGATACGTGCTAATTCAGTTAGAGCTCGCGCAGGGATAACAGCATTGATCGGTTGTGGAGTCGACGACGAGAGCTCATTTTTGCGGATCGAAAGCCGGAATCCGTCAGCGGCTGACAGGGTGATCCTATTATCATCAATAGTCATCTGAACACCGGTAAGGATGGGCCTGGCTTCGTCAGTGGAGGCGGCGAAAGCGACCTGCTGGATCATATCCTTGAGATCATTTATGTTAATCTGGATCGCATCCGCAAGATCTGGCACCGGTATTGGGGGATATTCTTGAGAGTCAATACATTTGAGATCTGTGTTTGAGGCGCCACTGTGCACGTTAAGCGTTTGTGTACGCACATTCAAGGTCATATCAACCTGCTTGTCCGTCAAGGTGCTGACTAACTCGGTGAACGTGCGCGCTGGAACAGTAGTGGAACCTTCCTCATGGATTTTAGCTCCAATCCAACAGGTGATACCCAATTCGAGATTGGTAGCTGAGAGGCGCAGACGCCCATCGTCAGTAGCAACCAGCACGTTACCCAGCACAGGTAGCGTGCTCCGGGGAGACACCGCACGCGTGACAATACTCAAACCATGTGCCAGATTTTCTTGAAGGACAGATATATTCATGGTGGAGACTCTCCTTGATAAAGTTAATATGGAGTATACATCGACGGACAATTTTTGCCAAGGAAAGAATGTATTCCAGGAATGTATTCCAGGAAAGCTTACCATCCTGTTAGATGCAACGAAATTTGGAGTATACTTTTTCCGGAGTTACCCTCGCTGAACTGCGTAAGTTCTAAAATTATTAAAAAATGTCCAATAGATCACCTTTATGTCCTACACATTCATTCGTTTTGTAATTCGGGTCTTCTTCAAATACTTTACAACCCTGGAGATCAACGGACGGGATAAACTACCTGAGGCAGGTGCGTACATCATAGCGGCCAATCACCTCGGAGTACTGGACCCGCCCTTAGTTCACTACTTTCTCGACCGCCGGGATGTTATCTTGACTATCGCGGAAAAATACCAAAGGAACGCCTTCTTACGCTGGCTTGTGAGGAGCATGAACGCGATCTATATTGACCGCTTCAATGCTGATATCCGCGCCTTAAGAATTGTGCTAGACCGTTTACAGCAAGGCGGTGTCTTAGTAATAGCACCTGAAGGAACGCGCAGCCCGAGCAACAGCCTGATCGAAGCTAGACCGGGCGGCAGTTATCTGGCAGCTAAGACTGGACTTCCCCTTTTCCCTGTCGCTGTGACCGGCACAGAGGATAAAAGGGTCATTTCGCAATTACGGCACCTACGGCGACCGCATATCACTATTCGGGTTGGTAATCCTTTTACATTCCCACCTCTAGAGAGAAAAGACCGCCAGGATACGCTTCAGCGGCAAACTGATGAGATCATGTGCCAAATCGCGATCATGCTGCCGCCCGCCTATAGGGGAGTGTACGCCGAACATCCCCGCCTTCTGGAGCTGGAGCAAGGGTCCAATGCGGCCGATCCAGCTCATTCTATCCCTGGCTGAGAAGTTGGTGTGATCATCCATTATGCCTGGTTTTAATTGGTTAGACGACGGGTACTTTGCCACCGAAAAACGTGATCTGAACCGGATCAGGTGGGTTTTGATCATTACCATGTTGCTGAACTTCTTAGCGATGGGGATCAAACTGGTCGCCGGGCTGCTTATAGGTTCCCTCAGCATGGTCGCAGACGGCCTGGACAGTTTTTTTGATGGCTTATCAAATATCGTAGGATTGGGCGGGTTATATGTAGCGGGGAAACCCCCAGATGCTGATCATCCATATGGCCATCGCAAGTTTGAGACGGTAGCTGCACTGAGTATCTCATTTCTGCTCTTTTTGACCTGCTGGCAACTTCTGCAAACTGCATGGAACCGACTTGGACAAGATATCTCCCCAGAAGTTAATTACTGGACCATCATCGCCATGCTGCTCTCGATAGCTATCCAGGGGGGTACCAGCATATACGAACTGCGCGCCGGTCGGCGGCTTAAAAGCGAAGTGCTGGTTGCGGACGCAATGCACACACGCGCCAGCATCCTGGTTTCCTTTTCAGTCCTGGTAGGGCTGCTCTTTGTCAGGTTGGGCTACCCACAAGCTGACACGCTGCTGGCAGTATTCGTGGCAGTTGTGATCGCAAAAATCGGCATTGACATACTGCGTGAGACCCTACCTGTACTGGTAGATCAGGCCGCAGTCGATCCCCAAGAGATCGCTGAGGTAGTGAGCGGCGTGGGAGGGGTAGAGTCCTTCCACCGTGTACGCAGCCGAGGTGCCGAAGGAAGTGCAGCAGTAGACTTGCATTTACGCGTCTCCCCGGATAAAACCTTGCAGGAGGCCGACGCTATCGCCCATGAGGTGCGCAGACAGTTGTTAAACCTGGAAAACGTGAACGATGTAACCGTGCATCTGGAGGCACAGCGTCAAGAAAAATCCGATGCAGCGGACATATTTGCCATTGTTAAGCACGCAGCGGAGGAATTGGGGCTTACCATCCATGAGTCATGGGCTCACCGCGTCGATGGAAGATTATCTATAGAAATACACGTCGGTGTTGACCCCTGGGTGAGTTTGGGAGAGGCTCATGACCAGGTGGATCGACTGGAACACGAGCTGCGCTTACGCATCCCTGAAGTATCCGAGGTACATACACATATCGAGATGGCGACGAAAGGCGTACAGGTAGGTGATCGCGTTTCAGGAGAATTAGAACAAATGGTTATCGATGAGATCCATCGAGTGGTTGCCAGCATGCCCTCATTAGACAATCCGCACAATATCATTGTGCGGCACAACCGTGGGGAGGGGGACGATTATTTTGTTTCCCTGGAATGCGCAATAGCTCCAGAGACGCCCGTATCCGACGCGCATAAATTGTCAACTGCGCTGGAAAGTGAACTGAGCAGCCGCCTTGATGGCGTAGTAGCTGTCCTGGTACACCTAGAACCGCCAGCTAATTAACCAAGGACAATTTTTTGTGGCATTATTTTGTTAAAAGTGAATGATCGTTTGAAACTTGATGTAATATAAGACGACCGACACGGAAATTAAGTTTCATTAGAGATAATCCACTTAAGACCCGCAAGGAGCAAGCATGACCAATCCTAACAGTCACAACCCAGCGAACATACAATATGAAGATGTCTTAAAAGACGTAGTTCACCACACGCATGCAGACCCCCACAAGCAGGCTTCTGCACTTTCAGACGTAATCCTTGGCGGACAAGACGGATTAGTAAACGTTTTAGGGATCATATTGGGCATGGCTGCAGCCACTAACGATGCCTACCTGGTACTGGTTGCCGGGTTGGCGGCGACTTTTGCAGAATCGGTATCGATGGCAGCCGTGGCTTATACCTCCACTATGGCAGAGGCAGATTTTTACGAGAGCGAACGCGAGCGTGAGTACCGGCATATCCAAGATGTACCCCACCTGGAGCGGGAGGAGATACGCCAGATATACGATCGCAAAGGTTTCAGGGGAGAGTTATTGGAACGGATCACCGACACCATCACCACTAATGAGGACGTTTGGGTAGCAGTGATGATGGCCGAAGAACACCAGCTCACACCTGTCAGCCGCCGCCTGGCGCTGCGTTCCGCGGTTATCGTCGGTATTGCAGCTATTATCGGCTCGCTGATCCCATTAGTGCCTTTTATGTTCTTACCTGTATATGTAAGCATGTGGGTGGCAATCATCACATCTGCACTCGTCCTGTTCCTGTTTGGAGCGTATAAAGCGCGCGCCACCGTGGGAAATCCTGGAAAGAGCGGCCTGGAAATGGCGCTCATCGGCACTATAAGCGCCCTGGTGGGTTATGGGGTAGGATGGCTGCTTAAAGCACCGGGGTCCCCTTGATTAACCTCTTCCGTCATAGGGGTAAAGAGTGTCTCCACCCTGGAACAAAAACGATAATTAAGTCGTCTAATAGACGGTTGCATGTAAAAATAACGTAAATTCGGGATAAGAAGAAAAAACCAATCCTGACAGGTTTTATTTAGTAAATTCCCGGCGGATATGGAAATCCGCCCTACGTATGTCAGGTTTCAGGTGTTCCCACAGGCAGGCTTCCTTTAAACCTTTGAAGGTAAACCTCTGGAGGCAGAAATGAAAACATTACGCTTAACGCTCGGCATCCTGCTTTTCTTTCTAAGCGCGCTGACCTTAACAGGTTGTGGGTCAAGAGGTAGCCAGGTGACTCCAACGCCCACGATAGCTCCCCCTATCAGCGAAGAGACAGCAGAACCCAAGCCGCCCGACCCCTTGTTCGCCCGTGAGGCAGCCCTAGCCTATATGCGGACGAACTACAGCGAATTGGCCCCGCCAGAGGATTTGGCCTGGGCCGAGGCGGAGGTCACACCTGAAGGGTTGGTCGGCGCGACCACCTTCCAGTACAGCGCCGGCGATTGGCTGGTTACGGTCTCCTACCCTGTTGTAGCGCCCGAAGCGCTGGTCTACCAGGTCGAGGCCTCCGACGCGTCCACCGGCTTCCACTGGAGGGGCACGGTCGACGCCAACGGAGAGGTGACGGAGGAATCCGTTTCCACTGGAGTTCTGCCCAGTTGGGCAAAGTACACCAATGACGACTACCTCTTCACCTTCAGTTACCCGGATACCTGGACGTTGACAGAGATCCCCGGCGGGGAAGAGGCCCCGGGTGGTATATCCGCCAACGGCGTGTACCTCACCCAGGGACCCTACCGGCTGGTGATCCAATTTAAAAGCCAGGTAGAAACCACCGTTTTAGGCCCCAGCGGTCGCCCGGCGGGTGAGATCGAAGAGCGCGGCACGGTCACCTTCTTCAAGCAGGAAATCCCCAAACATGTGATTGTTTTTGAAGGGGTAGACAAACAGGTGTTTTACGATGAGCGTGTGGATGAGCTCGAGTTCTACATGCAACTGGATGATGAATCGAAGCAGGCTTACCAGGATCTTGCCCTGCCTGAAGAGCTACAGGCGGAGGTGGACCAGATCCTGGGCACTTTCGCTCGCACTGGTGAACCTGAAATCCCCCCAGA
>DAOVXM010000140.1 GCA_030636125.1 Chloroflexota bacterium
CCGGGATTTTTCTCGAAATACTTTTGGTGGTAGTCCTCGGCTATGTAAAATGCGGAAAATGGAGCAACCTCAGTCACGATAGGTGCATCCCAAATCCCCTCAGCATCGAATTCCTGAATCGCCCCTTCTGCAGTCGCTTTTTGGTTTTCACTGTGGTAGAAGATAATCGAGCGATATTGGGGACCTACATCTGCTCCTTGCCGGTTGGGCGTGGTTGGATCATGTACGCTGAAAAAGATCTGCAGAAGCTCCCTGTAGGAGATGATTTGCGGGTTAAAAGTGATTTGAACGACCTCTGCGTGCCCGCTAGTTCCTGTACAGACCAGCTGGTAGGATGGGTTGGCGACCTTTCCGCCTGCATACCCGACCACTACTTCTTCCACACCTTTCAATTCGTCAAATATGGGATCGAGACACCAGAAGCAGCCACCTCCTAGTGTGGCAATTTCTTTTTCCGGGGAAGTGTGTTGGGACATAAAGTATCCTCTCAATAATAGTTTAGCGGTAAAGGTGTACTGTGATCAACAGAGGATCGATTGTAATCTAAAAAGATTAATAAAATCTCTGGAATTGGTGTGGTTTAAAAGAAAGACCATTTCTTCAAAAGTATGAGACCATCCAAAGTGAATATTGGGCGCCACCAGGGTAAGTCCGGATACGGGGTCTCTAACCCGCCATCTTCTTGAAGTGCATTTATAAATGCTTGCGCCTCATTTTCCAGAACATCTCTTGGTACGTAGTCTTTAGCATAAAACCAATATCTACTGAATAAGGGAAAATGGGATTTATGTTTGTCGAGAACAACTGGGAGTTGCGCAACCAATTTGTCTAATCTGGCTTTGTCTTCATTGTTTTCACTGCAATATTTTAAATAGACATAATACGGATAGCTGTAAAAAGAACCTTCTTCAGGCAGTTCGGACTGCAGATAGAAGCTGCGCACCTTTTGATAGAATTTGGGCAGATCTACCCCCCATTTTTTCAGGAGGCCTGTCAGTACAAACACCCTTTCAGAGTCTGGATTTTCCCACCAGGGCTGAAATGGATAGTTAGCCATATTCTCGGGAGGGTGTTTGATGAACCCCTCATCATTTTGGTTATTCACGATCCAGTCCACCAGTTTTCGGATGAGCTCAGGGTCATCGTAATCCAGTGTATCCATGATATACATAGCGGTTTCTGCGCCGATGGCAGTGCTATCTGGGCAGAGCAAATCGGGTTCAATTCCATTGCCAAAACCGCCGTCTGGGTTCTGGTAGGCGAGCAGCGCATTTAGACAAGCCTGGCGTGGCATATCCTCAAAGAAGTGCTCAAAGAGCTTGCGCTCGAGTAGACGTCCATTTTTGTAGATGAATTCTTTTGACTTATTGAATTGCTCTTTGCTGAGATTAGGCATAGCCAGTACGCTCCTTGCTGATCAATCTTCTTGGGCAGGTCATTATACAACGATTACACATGAGTTGGCTTGGCTACGGTTTTACTACATAGAAAAAGCCAGGTGATTATTCACCTGGCGTGAAGGGTTTAGCTCCTTGTATGATCCCCATCGTTATTTGTCTACCGAAACAAAGCAGATTAATCCTCTTGCCCACCACCCGAGATGGCTGGCATCAGATTTACCTTGTCGCCCTCCTGGAGTGTTTGGTTGAGTTCAGCCACGCGCCCATTCACGACCAGTAAAAGAGCATCTGGGTCTAAGTCGATTTCCAGGAATTGCAACAGATCCTCCAGAGTGTAATTTGAAGGGAGGGACACCTCTAGGCGATTAACCAGACCTTCTGGGGTTTGGCGTTGCAAGATCGTGTGCAGGTGCACGGTTATCTTCATGGACGTAAATACTACATGGATTAAACGGTGGCCGTTTACCAGTCGAAAATGTCGTCCAGGTCCTCGTCAGGCACATCGAAGACTGCGTTATGCGGTGGCAAGGGCTCGCTAGTCATCCATTCGGGTAAGCGGTCATCCTTATTGGTGAAGCCTGCCATGCGGTTGAACTCGCGTTCGAGTTCAATCGTTTCGCGACCGAGTACTTGGACAATGTCTTCGCTGACTTTCCAGTTATATCTGGCGTTGAGTAAGTCACGCACAGTATGGGGAGCAGCCGCGAAGCCAAAGGAGGCGAAGAGGCAGACACCTAAGGTATCATATCCGGCTGAGTTGATTTGCCCCGCACGCGACACTTTAGCCTGAATCTTAGGGTCGAGGTGATCTATTTTGGCGCGTATGGTCAGCCCACAAGTGTGGTCAGCTCCCTGTGGAGTGGTTGCGTAGGTCACGCCGGTGCCTTTGATTGCGCGCGGATCGTAAGCTGACATGGCCTGTCCTTTAGTCACTGGCACCCGAGTCACCCCATAAACGCGCCCGGTGACTACAGGCCCGTTGCCCAGAATCCTGCCGAGAGGGGTCGCCTGCCGGATTTCGCCCAGCAATTCCAAGGCTCGTTCGCCGTCTCCGAACTCCATCAACCCCGCTTCGGCAGCAACACCCAGGGCAGCGCCGATTTCGATGGAATCCAACCCTAAATCGTTCGTTTCGTAAGCTAAACGGGCAATCACATCCAGGTCATCGATCCCCAGGTTGGAGCCCATCAGCCCGATGGTTTCGTATTCCAAGGGTGATACGATGGTTTTGCCATCTTCGCCGCAATAGACATTGGAGCTCTGAATTGTACAACCCGCCATGCAAGCGTGGGATGTGTCGCACTCACCACCGCGGTTGAGCAGTTGTTGGCGCATGAACTCGCCGGATATGCGCTCGGAACCCTCAAATTGCCCGCTTGAGAAATTGCGGGTGGGTATACCACCAAAACCATCGCTCATTTTCGTCATAGCAGCAGTGCCATAGTCTTTGTATATAGTTGTTTGGGGGTGGCCCAAGAGGGCTTTGTTGTAGGCTTTTTGCGCCTCCCGAAATGCCTGGAGATCGGCGATGGGTGGTTTTTGACCCTGGCTGGCGTCGATAACAATGGCTTTGAGACGCTTGACGCCCATGACAGCCCCCATACCCCCCCGTGCATTAATGCGTGAGGGTGCTCCGTCTTTGTCCAGGTTTTGAATGCCAGCCCCATTCATGAGCATTTCGCCACCTGGTCCGATCAGGGCTATGGCGACCTTTTTGCCGTAACGTTCCATTAGCTCTGGGGCAACCTTATAAACACCCAAACCGGCGAATTCGTCAGCGCGTTCGAAACGGGCACCTTCTGCACTCAAATGCAGGATCCACCAGCCATCTTCCTGAGGTTTATCTTCCAGGATCAGGGCTTTTATGCCCAGATGAGTGAGCTGCAAACCTGTGCGCCCACCAGCGTTCGCTTCTTTCACACCACCGGTCAGAGGGCTTTTCGCCCCGACGGAGATGCGGTCACAACTGGAGAGCATGTGACCCACCAGCAATCCGGGAGCAAATATCAGCTTATTGTTTGGACCAAGAGGTTCACAGGTCGCAGGGACTTCATCCACCAGGATGCGAGCCAGCAAACCGCGCCCTCCCAGATGTTCCCAGGTATCGGGTACGGGCTCGCGTTTCGTGATCTGGGAGCGAATATTAACGCGCCAGATGGAAAATATATTGTCGTTCTCGGAACTCTGGTAAAGGTTCGCCATGTAGGCCTCCTATTGATCTTCACGTTACTAAAAGTACAATGCGTTTTTCAAGAATGCCGATTATAGCCCGAAAATCGTTCTATTCACTAGGCGAAGTTCAATAAAGAATATCTAAACCCAAGCCTAACAATACAAACACCGACTCATGCGTAGTATTTGATAATGCTGGCGGTCAGGCGTTTATCCGCTCTTTTCAGGTTTAAAGTCGAGCACCGCTGAGTTAATGCAGTAGCGTAAGCCTGTTTTATCTCGGGGGCCATCGTTAAAGATATGACCCAGGTGACCATCACATCTGGCACAAACGATCTCGGTGCGTTTCATGCCAAAACTGGTGTCTTCGTGGAGCGCGATGTTGCCCTGACTAATTACGTCCCAGAAACTAGGCCAGCCAGACCTGGAATGAAATTTGGTTTGTGATGAGAACAGCTTGTTCCCGCAAGCAGCGCATACATAAGTGCCATCTTCCTCGGTATTTACATACTTACCAGTAAACGGTCGTTCTGTCCCCGCTTCACGCAGAATATGGTATTGCTGATCGGTGAGTTGCTCGCGCCACTCTTGGTCTGTTTTGCTAATTTTTTTCATTTTTGAGTCACACTTGGGGTTCTTTTGGGATAAGGATGGTACGAATTCTATCACATAAAGCGGAGCGGATTGAAGACCGGTGAAGGTCGGCTCTGCCATTTTCCCGCAGGTATTGCATAGTTTTACCTTTTTCCCCGGCAAGACTCGAAATTTGTATCAACCAATCCAAGCAACCTAACGATTAAGAGCCAGGTGGGTGGGAGTCTATCCCATATAACTTGTGCAGTTGGGCCTAAATGCATCGGTGGTATCTGTTGTCTCCTGCCCAACTGCTTAAAGTGTTGCGCCATTATTACCAAACTATAGAGTCACTTTCGCCGCGCAACACTAGGTCTATAACGTCTATTGTTCCTACATTGGGCGTTTAGCGTCTACTGTATCTAGATCTTCTATAAGTTCTACACATTTTGCACCAGGATTGCACCAAAATGGGAAGGCGACTCTTAGCTCATAAAAGCGATCTATTAAGGATTTCTGTTGTTGAACAATTCCGATTTATGTTATATATTTTTGCCATAACCGTTTGTTCAACCACCCGCCAGGTTGTCACGCTGACATCATCCAACCAGGGCGTTATCCTTGATATCGAAAACTGCAAACCTTTACCGGCCGTGGTTTAGACCACTACTCCTCACTATGAATCTCTGCCCGGCCGGTCATACCAGGTCGAATATCCAGATCGGTTTCGCTCAAAACCAGCATGACGGGAAAGGTTGCCGCGTCACCAACAGGTGCACCAGCTTGCCAGCCAATCCGCACCACTTCCGCCTCAATAGGTTCATCAGGATAGGCTTTCAACTCGACTACGGCAGTCTGCCCCGGGGAGATCTGCGCTAAATCGCGCTCGCTCAAATTGGTGGTGTGGAACTCCAGTTGAGTTGTATCTAGCAAGATAACAATAGGTGAGCTGCTGCCAACCAGTGCGCCAGGGGCAACCTCTATGCTCAACACGGTTCCAGTCCAGGGAGCAAATAGTTGGGGTTTTGCCAGGGCGTCCTCTGCTTGTGCTTGGCTCAACTCACTTTGCGCCAAAGAAATCGCTGCCTGTTCGACACTCAATTGGGCTATTTCATCCAACTTCCCACCCAATAGTTTGTCCAAATTAAGCTGGGCCTGTGTCAGTTGGGCCTGGGCGACCGCCAGTTCGGCTTCTTTCTGTGCACGAGTCAGATCGCTGGAAGAGCCTATCAAGGCGTTCAATTTGCGCACTGCCTTATCGTAGGACTGCTGGGCATTCGCCCAGGCCGCTCCGTTATAGGCCTTGTTGAGGTTGTCATCGGGTTTGTTACGGTAAGGAGCGTAAGCTTTTTCGGCCTGTTCGAGCGCCTGGGCTGCAAGAGCGACAGAGGATTGGGCAATGGTTATGGTGGCTTCCGTGGCTGGCGCGCCCAAACTATTGAGTTGGGCTTCAGCTAACCGTACATTCTCTTGGGCTAACGCTAAGGCTTGTTGGGCTTCGGCCTGTCGAAGCGGCAGATCGATCGCCAGCGCGGTAAGGGCTTGTTTCGCCTGTGCCAGGTTATTCTTGGCCTGGTCAACCTGGAGCGCGGCATGGGCAACGGCTTCCTGCAAAGCTGTATCATCCAACGTGGCGATGAGATCGCCTTCCTGGACCAGATCGCCGGCCCGCACATGCACTACGAGCAGCTTGCCGCCGGTCTCAAACCCCAAGGGCAATACCGGCTGCACAACTTGCATAACACCATCTGCCAGAATCGTTACACCAGTAAGTACAGATGTCGGCGATGGCACAATGCTTTCATCTGGCATGGGCGTGGTGCTGGGTTCAACCTGCGCCGGCTCCTGCGTACACCCTACCAGCAACACGAGCATGATTGCCAATAAGATCCAACGTTTTGTATCCATATATTTCCTCGACTGATTCTTCGTACTGCAATCGTTTGATAATCAACTCATCCGTAGGATCTCGACCGCTTTGCGCTTGACGATGCGTCGCGCCGAGAACACCGTACCCAGAATTGAGGCCAGCGTCACCATAATGACGATAAAGGGCATCACAGTGGTGTCGACTGCAAACTGCTGCGGTCGCTGTGCTGCCAGATTCGTCGCAAAGACAATCAGATAGGCCATCGTCGATCCGGCCAGGATGCCGGCCAGGGCCGCGCTCAACGTCATGGCAATCGACTCTACGCTGAGTATGCCATTCAACTCCCAATTGCGCGCACCGACTGCTTTCATCATGCCAATCTCCCGCCGCCGCGCATAAATCGTCACATAGATGACGGCAAAGACGCCAAACACGGCCGTGATGAAGCTGAGCAGCGTCATTACGAGCAGAAAAACCTGCTCCTGCACGCGGTTGTCGCGCGCAAACTTGAGCTGTACCTCGGTGAGCTGCGTCCAGATGTCGTATTTCCGGTTGAACGCCTCGTGCAGGGCAATGTCCACAGCAGATGGTTCTGCATCGGCCGCGACTGTCGCCAGCACACGGTCCAAAACCCGGTCATCTGCGTTGGGCAGGGCTTCCTGTGGGTCGGTGGTCATGCGCCGAAAGCCATCCAAGGAGATGAACACCGTGCCGCCACCCAACGCCACACTCTTAATGCGCCCCACCCCTCCAAAACCGGGCAGGCGCTGGGCGATACCCACGACGGTCAATTCCTCTTCGTGGTCCAACCCCTCGCCCTGCACCTTGATTGTGCCACC
>DAOVXM010000350.1 GCA_030636125.1 Chloroflexota bacterium
ACCGTACTCTCCAGTGTGGGCACAGTGGTCTCACCAGGAGAGCTAGCATTACAGGCAAATAGAACCAGGCTGATTATGCCCAATAGCAGAACCACAAATATACGTCTAATCAAAGCAGCGTTCACTACCTTCACCATTACAAATAAGATCGCATCTGCGATGCAGAAGTGGACCCGTTGACCGGACCCAAGACAATATTTTACTACGATACTTGATAAGTACGTAATGTGTAACTACGGCTCTCTGGGAATTGCCCAATCTCTAAATTCCTGTATAATAACGCCATGATCGAAATCAACATCCCCGGTCGAGGGACCCTACAACTTGAACACCTGGTTAGCGATGTCAACGGCACATTAACTATCGATGGGCAACTGCCTGATGGACTGGCGCGCGCGCTGGCAAACCTGCGCGACCGCCTGCAGGTACACCTGCTCACAGCCGACACATTTGGACGCCAGCACCTGATCGACAAGCAACTCGGCCTGGATGCGGTACGCGTCCAGCCTGGGGAAGAAGCAGCACAAAAAGCCGAGTACGTAGAGCATTTAGGCGCAGCGGGGGTGGTAGCCATCGGACAGGGTGCCAACGACGCGGCTATGTTGAAAGCGTCTGGCTTGGGCATTTGCGTGCTCTCGAAAGAAGGCGCGGCTATTGAAACGCTTATGGCCGCCGACCTGCTCGCGCCAGACATTTTCAGCGCCCTGGAATTACTCGAGAAGCCTTTGCGGATCGTAGCCAGCTTGCGACGCTAGAACCGAACCCAACAAAGTCATCTATGGACCTGCACAAGACCGAACAACATCCTGACGATCCAGAACAGCTCCCGCCTGCCCGCAGACGCCGGGCAAAACGTTTATTAGCCCCCCTGGATGCCGACCAACGCGCCGCATTTTTAGACGAAGTCGCCCATAGAGCATCTCCCTCTTTCGACTTTTTCCTGTTCTCATTGGTAGCCGGGTTCGTGTTGGGCATCGGACTGCTGCTCGACACACCAGCTCTGTTGCTATTGGGGTCACTGCTAGCACCGCTTATGGCACCTGTGGTGGGCATAGGGCTCGGCACAGTGATCGGATCAGTGCGTTTCTTCCTGCGTAGCTTAATAGGGCTATCCATCGGCGGCATTCTTGTTTTTGGGGCTGGATTTGCAGTTGGCTTGGTCACATATTACTGGTCTCCACCCAGCCTTGACCAGGCCAGCTATTACGCCCAGCTATCCTGGTCTAATTTCCTGGTCCTGGCTCTGGGAGCATGTTTCACAGCAGCGGCTATGCTGGATAAGAAATACAATCCCGTCTTGCCCAGCGTGGCTTTGGCTTACGCATTATATATCCCCTTGACCATCGCTGGATTCGGGCTAAGCAGCGGGGTATCTCATCTATGGCCTGACGGGCTGGTGGTTTTCCTCATTTACCTCGCCTGGAGTGCTCTATTGGGCGCGCTCACTTTGGCCATTCTCGGGTTGCGCCCGTTGACCCTATTCGGCTATACCCTTGGAGGGGTTGTTACCATCCTGGTGATCATCTTATTGATCGGGCTTAGCGGAGCCGGAGCCGTCATCGGTGGACAGGTAGCCCTGCCCACACCAATCCCCACCGCCACTTATACCATCACGCCTACTGCAACCAGAACCCTTACACCTGTCCCTCCGACCGCCACGCTCACACCGACATTAACTACGACATCGACTGCGACGCCAACAGAAACCGCGACGCCAACCCCAACGCCCATGTACGCACTGGTACAAACTGAAGATGGCAGCGGTGCGCTCCTGCGCGCAGAACCCAACGGCACCGTTCTGGGAAGTTATGTCGACGGCACTTTAATGCTGATCTTACCCGCAACGATCGATCTGGACGGCGTCATCTGGGTCAATGTTGTTGCGCCGGATGAAAAAGTAGGCTGGATGGTTCAAACACTGCTGGCTACCGCCACACCTGCGCCAAACTGGGGAAATTAAACTGATCTAATTTCTTGAACCATCCAAAAAACAGGTGGGGCAGCGTAGGCTGCCCCACCTGTTTTTTGGACAATCACGTTCACTCGCTCGATAAATATTGGGGGCCAAAGGCTCTAGGCAACAATTCCCGCACTGTGGTCTCTTCAACCACTTTTCCATGTTCATCAGCAATAATAATAAGCGTATCTAACCCGAACTCTGCTAGAACCTGGCGACAAGAGCCACATGGGAAACCGCCGTTTGCAGTGACTACTGCCATAGCTACAAACTCGCGCTCCCCATCAGAAACAGCCTTAAACACAGAGACGCGTTCCGCACATATCGTAACCGGATAAGCAGCATTCTCGATATTAACACCGCTATAAATTTTCCCCGTAGCGGTGAGCAACGCCGCGCCAACATCATAGTGGGAGTAGGGAGTATAGGCTCGCTCACGGGATAGTGTAGCTATTTGAATCAATTGAGCGCGCAACTCATCCGTCAACATGAGATTCTCCTCCTCCATTGTTCAGCGGTGGCAAGAGGCGTTTAGCGCGCACTTTGCGGATGCGACGTCCACTCACCTGTTCAACCGTCAATATGATATTATCAAAATGTACGTTTTCACCGCTCACAGGCACCCTACCAAGGCGGCTATATATGAAACCCCCAATCGTTTCTGCTTCGTCCTTAGGCAAATCACTGTTAAAGACCTCATTAAAATCGTCAAGATCTACCCGCCCCTGGAAGATGTATTCATCATGCCCCAGCTCCTGGTATGGCAACTCCTCGCCCTGGTCATATTCATCCTGGATTTCACCAAATATTTCTTCAACAATATCTTCCAGGGTGACCAGCCCGGCGACACCACCATACTCATCCACCACAACCGCCATGTGGATTCGACGGCTCTGCATCTCAACTAACAATTCGTCAACCTTTTTCGCTTCCGGCACAAAGTAAGCCTCCCGCAGTAAGCTATTCAGCGAATCGAGATGCTTTCCTTCACGCCAGACCCCCAATAAATCCTTCGCATACAACAATCCCAGCACATTATCCACTGTCTCTTCATATACCGGTACACGCGTATATCCAGAACCCAGTAAAGCATCGACCGCGGCAGGCAGGGAGGTATGCACATCGAGTGCCAGCATATCAATGCGCGGGACCATGATCTCACGCGCAAAAGTATCACCCAACTCAAAGATCGAGAGAATCATCTTACGCTCTTCCTGCTCCAAGAAACCTTCCTGTTGCCCAGCATCTACCAGGAACTTGATTTCATCAACCATGCCCTCATTAATTTCCTCCGGAGTGCCTTCATCTACATGAGTAAGGGAAAGCGGTATGGATGCAAAGGGACCAAACAGGAATATCAATACGCGCGCGATCGGAGTTAGACTAACAGCCCAATTCTGTGCATCTCGTAAAACATAACCTCTCACAAACAACTCCAGCCAGAAAACCACCAGCGCCACCAAAAGTAATACGCCTGCAATCGCCAGCATGGGCCATAGGGGTTCTTGTCTGAAGAAGAAGAGCAAAATCCCCCCCACTATCAGGAAATACAGGATAAGCTGGTATAGTTTTATACTTGCCTGCAAACGTGGCAGAGAACGGTTCAGGCTGAGGGTATGTTGAATCCGAGCTTCAATCCCCTCACCCTGAGTTCGCAGATGAGCGCGGCTGGTGGCATTAAAAGCCACAAGTATGGCGGCCCCGAGCAAGTCTAACCCCAGTAATAGCAACAGCCCAATGATTAAAAGATAGACGTCAGTCAGCATTCTCTAATTTACGTATCGCTCGCGCCGGTGCGCCTACCGCCAGGGTATCGGGTGGCACGTCCTTGGTGACTACCGACCCAGCTCCGGTGCGAGCACGATCTCCTATTTTAACAGGCGCGACCAGCATTGTGTCGCTTCCCACAAAGACACCCTCTCCGATCTCGGTCGAGTGTTTTTCTTTCCCGTCATAATTACATGTGACAACCCCAGCCCCAATATTCACACCAGATTCAATGGTAGCATTTCCAACATAAGAGAAATGTCCCATTTTAGTGCCCGGCCCCAAGTATGAGTCTTTGACTTCTCCAAAATTCCCCACATGTACCCCCTGAGCCAGGTGAGCCCCCTTGCGCAAATGACCGAAAGGGCCAACATCCACATCATCTTCCAACACTGCGCTCTCCAAAACTGAG
>DAOVXM010000504.1 GCA_030636125.1 Chloroflexota bacterium
TATCCTTTACGCCCTGACCGGACCGGGGAACAAATCCTCCGCTTTGCAGATCGCCAATTCATTGAGGTAGAGTAGAATAGTATAGGGTAGATAAAGTAGACAAAGTATACAATGGGAAGCGCCCTGTCTACTTGTTTACCTGTTTACATGTTTACCTTATATACAATACCCTCACATGATCAACAGCATGCCATCCTCCTCACCATCCATCCAGACCCAAGGACTGCGCAAAGTCTTTGGGGATAAAGTGGCCGTTGCGGACCTCACCTTGACCGTCGAACGCGGCGAGGTATTCGGCTTCCTGGGACCCAACGGGGCTGGCAAGACCACCGCGGTCAAGATGCTGTTGGGATTGATCAGTCCGACCGCCGGAACTGGCAGCGTGCTGGGTGAAAAAATCGGTGACCACCGCAAGCGCGCCCATATCGGCTTCCTCCCAGAACATTTCCGCTTCCATGATTGGCTAACCGCCAGTGAGTTCCTTTACCTGCACGCCGACCTCTACCAAATCCCGCGCGCCAGCTCCCAAAAACGTGTCCCTGAATTACTGGAGCTGGTCAGTTTAACGCCCCATGCAGACAAAAAACTACGCCAGTTCTCAAAAGGGATGCTGCAACGCATCGGCATCGCGCAGGCTTTGTTGAACCAACCCAAACTGGTCATTTTAGACGAGCCTACTTCAGGACTGGACCCGGTCGGTCGCCGCCTGGTGCGAGATATCATTCGCGAGCTGCGAGAGCGCGGCACCACGGTGTTCCTCAACTCGCACCTGCTCAGCGAAGTGGAGATCACCTGCGACCGGGTGGCTTTCATCAAGCATGGTGAGGTGCTTCAAGTCAGCACAATACAATCGCTGATGGATGGAGAGCTGACGGTCGAAGCCCGCGTGCGCAACCTGGGACCTGAAGTTGTATCCGGGCTATCCCGCTGGAGTCAAAATGTGCGCGCCGATGGTGAACACCTGAGCCTGACCTTATCCAGCGAGGCCGACCTGCCCGCCGTCAACCGCTACCTGGTCGAGGCTGGTGTGGAAGTATACTCCCTGCGCCCGCAAAATATCTCTCTGGAAGACCTGTTTATCCAGATCGTCGGCACGGATGGAGGCCTGTGAAATCATGAGCATCGCGCAAAAATCGCAGTTGAGGTATGGGAACATTACTTTCACCATCGCCCGCCTGACCTTCCGCGAGGCCTCCCGGCGCTGGATATTATGGGTAGCCCTGCTGCTCGGCCTGATATTTCTCACCATATATTCCTTCGCCTTCCGCGAGCTGCATAAAGATATCGTACGCAACCTTGATAACATGCCCTTGATCACACGTAACGAGATATACAATTTCCTGCTCATGGCCGGGTTATACACGGTCAACTTCTTAACAGTGATGATGGCTGTGCTCACCTCGGTGGACACACTTTCGGGAGAAATCGCCTCCGGCACGATCCATACCCTGGTGAGTAAGCCATTGCAACGCTGGGAAATCGTTATGGGCAAATGGTTCGGCTTCGCCGGGATGCTGGTACTTTACCTGCTACTGATGGCTGGCGGCGTGATGCTGATGGTCTACCTGATCTCAGGATATTCAGCCCCAAACGCCTGGCGGGGACTGGCTCTGATCGTGCTCAACGCTTTTTTAGTGCTCAGCGTATCCCTGGCAGGCGGGTCTTCGCTATCCACCCTGGCTAATGGCGTTCTGGTCTTCGGCCTGTATGGAATCGCCTTTATCGGTGGCTGGATCGAGCAGTTCGGCTCATTATTGAACAACCAGATCGCCATCAATATCGGCATTGTATGCAGCCTGCTCTTCCCCAGCGAAGCCCTATGGAAACGGGCCGCGCACGAAATGCAGTCACCGCTGGTTGGAGCCATGGGATTCTCGCCGTTCTCTTCCGGTTCCGTGCCCAGCGGGATGATGGTTGGCTACGCAATCTTGTACACCCTGGGGGCTATCGCATTGGCAATTCACTTGTTCCACCGCAAAGATTTGTAATCCCCTCAGAAAATTCATTACCCATTCGAACCAAACCTAATAATATCGACCACCTAGTGTTCTGAAAGGTTAATCCTTGTAGGTGCGACGCACTTTGTTTCCAGGCCTCCAAGGGCAAAAATCACCGGAAAGTGCGTCGCACCTCGCTTTTCGTCTCATGTAATAGATCCAAATTGGACTTTTATGCGTAATTTTATATAAAAAACCTTAATAAGCTGGTAAAATTACAAGGATATGTCTGAAAACCTCTTATATAGACAGTCTGCGCTTGCCAGGCTGCGTACAGGTTGGTGGCTAGTAACCCTGATCTGCCTATTAATGCTTGGGGGCGGCTTTTTATTGCTCAGCATGCAGTGGCAAAACGCTTACGCAATACGCTGGCTGACCCTTTCCAGCAGTGTGTGCCTATACTTGCTATGGAGCTTGTGGCGCGGCCTTAAATATAATTCCCGCCCCGGTGAAGACCAATTGCTGGCTACTTTCGGCCCTGGCAACAACCTGACCATATTACGAGCCCTGATGATCGCCGCCCTGGCTGGTTTTTTGACTTCCCCGCGCCCGGAGGGCTGGCTGGCCTGGCTACCAGGTCTGCTGTATACCTTGGCAGCCATCATTGATCTCTTCGACGGGTATATGGCACGCATCACCAATCACACTACCCGCCTGGGAGAGA
>DAOVXM010000495.1 GCA_030636125.1 Chloroflexota bacterium
CTCCGTGACCACTAAAGGGATTCTTCACTCCGTTCAGAATGACATAAGTCAGTAGAATTGTCAAAAGAGTCTTAACGTAGAGGTCATGTGTAGTTAGACAAAAATCAAATATAAGTGGCAGCAGGAACAGGTCGTTAGGCTGGCATTTTATTTTGGGATTATCGCTAGGAGGTTAGACATGAATAACGAATTCTATAAGTTCAAAGTTGGTGAGTTCGAATGTGTTGCCGTTAGTGATGGAGGCATGAATTATCCTGTTGAACTATTCTTTTCGAATGCGCCCATAGAAGATGTCAACGCCGCGCTTCGCCAGCAAAACCTGACCACAAAACACATCCACACACCTTACACTTGCCTGTTCATCAACACCGGTCGAAATCGGGTGATGATTGATACCGGAGCTGGGGACATCGCCCAGGGCGCCCACGAATTCTTTCCGAACATATACAACTCAAACTCACGGACAGGCAAGCTGCCTGACAATCTGGCTGCAGCGGGTATTAAAGCCGCGCAAGTCGATACCGTCATCATCACACATGCTCATCCGGACCATATCGCTGGCACTCTGACCCGCGACGGGGAGCTTGTTTTTAAGCATGCCCAGTACTTCATTGCCAGAGCTGAGCACGAATTCTGGACCTCCGAGGAAGCGCAAACCAAGGCCTCGCCATCCATGGTGGAAATCGCCCGCCGGTACCTGGCCCCGCTCGCAGGCAGGTTGACGTTTGTTGAAGGCCAAGCCGAGATCCTGCCAGGCATCTCCGTATTACCAGCCCCGGGTCACACCCCCGGCCATATCGTCGTACAGGTATCCTCGTCCGGTGAAGAACTGCTGCACATAGCCGATACCGCTCTCTCTCCCCTCCATTTAGAGCACCCGGACTGGTTGCCGGCTCTCGATGTCACACCTGAAGGTGCCGCCATGAGTAAGGCGCGCATCTTTGACCGGGCGGCCGAGCGCAAAGCGCTGGTGTTCGCCCATCACTTCCCCCCTTTCCCTGCTCTAGGCTACGTGGAGAAACGAGAAGTAGGCTGGGAATGGCAGCCTATTGAGACGCTGTAGTGCCGAGGTATCATGCCTGTCAGCGGGAAAGCCGTTACTTTTCCTCCCAGCACCAGCCGAGTCAGCTTTGCAAACGACAAAATCTCTAGATCACAAAAACTGGACACCGGTCGAAGGCTGGGTGGGGCGAAATCCTGGTTAAGAATAATTCTTGTCCCCGCACTGCATTTCCAGGTTAATCCTACAGGCGCAAGGATTAGCACTTTGTTGAATTTACAATTGTAAGAAGTGATGTATAATTATTATGGTTGTTTAAGAGGCCGAGATGACTGAAATGTAGTAATAGAATGAGTATAGGTCGTTGAGGGGACAGGGCTGATCAGCGAAGATTATTTTATACGAGCGCCAACTGGGCAGGTCCCTCTTCTGGATGTATGCCAAGACCGGAGAGATAGTTGAGGAGAGGTACGGAGACCACAACCCAGAATCCCTTGAACAACTCAAGTCAGGTAAAGGCGTAGCATTTCAGCGAGATGGATTAGACGGGAGGGATATGACTGTAACGCGCCCGGTTTTCATCAGCTACTCCTCTAAGGACACAGCCATCGCCGAAGCTGTTTGTGAGGGGCTTGAAGACAGCAGCATTCGTTGTTGGATGGCGCCCAGGAACGTAACGCCAGGTATGTCTTGGGCAGCGGCTATTGACAAAGCTATCCAGGCCAGCAAGCTGATGGTGCTCGTCCTGTCCTCACACTCCAACAGCTCGCCCCAGGTGGTGCGCGAGGTCTGCAGCGCAGTGGGGCAGGGGGTATCCATCATCCCCTTCCGGATTGAAGACATCCCGCCCTCGGGGGCTATGAACTACTTCCTGTCGACGGTGCATTGGTTCGACGCTCTGACGCCGCCCCTGGAAGACCATATATCCCGCCTGGTAGGTAACGCCAAGCGATTGCTATCCCAAAAAGAGGAGATCGAAGGCCCTCCAATCCTCGAAGTGATCCTGCCAACCTGGACGATCACGGACGTATCTCTCATCGGGCGGAAAGCGGAAATGGTGCAACTACAGGAAGTCTGGGCCAAAGCGCACGCCGGTCTGGCCCAGGCCGCCCTTGTCCTTGGCGAGGCTGGGACGGGCAAGACACGGCTGGTGCAGGACTTTGTTACACTGCAAGCCGGTGCTGGCACCCGCTGGCTGGTTTCCAGGACGACCGCAGGTGACCTCTCTCTCCCTTATTCTGCGCTGGAGCAGGCAATCAGGCCGGTGGTTGAGCAGGGCACGATCCCAGACCTGCCTCCCGAAGATCTGGCTGAGGTGGCGCACTTCCTGCCCGAGCTCACCCGGCTTCGCCCCGGCCTGCCCGCGCCACGAGAGTTGGAGCCTGAACAGGCTCGCGCCTGGCGACGACAGGCGTGGGTAAATTACCTGGTGTCCATGGCCCGCCAGGCGCCCATCATTCTATATCTGGATGATCTGCAATGGACCGATCCGACCAGTCTGGACTGCATCCGCTACCTGCTGATGCAGCATCCCCACGAGCCCATATTTGTCATCGCTTCTTTGCGTAAAGAGCGTGAGAAACTAGATGTGCAAATCCGCGAATTCCGCGCAGACCTGCACAGGTGCGGAATGCTGACAGAGATTTCACTCGTTCCATTGAGCGAAGAGCAAACGCACGAGCTCTTGCGCATCATGTCAGGCATGGACAACCTGCCCCGCTTAAGCCGGCGACTGTACGAGCACACAGAGGGCAATCCCTTCTACC
>DAOVXM010000327.1 GCA_030636125.1 Chloroflexota bacterium
TTCGGGCGCTGAAGGTCGACGTGCCTAAAGATGCCACCACTGACACGCCCTGGAGGGTGACGCGCCTGTCGATGCATCGTTATTTTGAACCGGTGCCCCCTCAACGTAGCTCCTGGGAAGAACCGGCGCGTGTGGGTTATCGCCTGGCGGAAGATCATAGTCTTGCGCCCGAAAATTCGGATGTCTACGCCTTGCGGGTGCAGCGAGTGGTCTCGGTGACCCCGCTAAGTTTAGACTTGACTTCCAGGGTTGACTTGAATGAATTTGAAGGCTTGCTGCGCAGCGCTTAACGGAGCTAGCGTTGGCGAAGGATCTGCCTCATGCGAAGGATTTACTTCAAGCGAAGGTTTTACTTCGCAAGAATGCCAAGACTCTTTAATTTCGGCTCAGAGTGTTTTTTGCAAATATAGGCAGATTTAGCGAGAGCACCAATTAAGAGTTGCGATTAAGTTCGGCCAACATTTGAGGGTGGATAAATCGATTAGCTGCCACAATGGATTGTGGAGATGATATGTAATCTGAATCGCCGTGAATATTGGTGACAAGCGCTCCAGCTTCCTGGGCGATCAGCCCGCCTGCGGCGACATCCCAGGGTCCCAGGCGAATCTCCCAGAACGCATCCAAACGCCCAGCAGCTATATAACAAAGGTCCAGGGCTGCAGAGCCAAGACGCCTCACCCCCTGGCTTCGTACGGCAAAATGTGCGAAGTTGTCCAGGTTTGAGGCTGGGTTCGTGCGGATATCGTAGGGGAAACCTGTCACCAAAAGGCTGTGGTTTAGGTCGGGTGTGGTGGAGGCGCGTATGGGTACCTCATTCAACCAGGCTCCCTGGCCTCTTTGGGCGCGGAAGCACTCATCTCGCATGGGATCATACACCACCGCTAATTCCATGATTCCATCTTCTTGATATGCTAAAGCCTCTTGATATGCTAAAGATACACAAAAAATTGGTAATCCATGGGCGTAGTTCACGGTTCCGTCCAGTGGATCGATATACCACAGGCAGCAATCCTCCCCATACTTCTCGCCGCTTTCCTCGGCAACCACCCGGTGGTCAGGGAATCTGCGTTGTACTTCGCCCAGCAGAAATTTCTCTGATTGATGGTCTACTTCTGTGACCAGGTCAATCGTGCCTTTGTGGTCAATTTGATGCTGCTTTCCGTATCCGGAGCGTAGGATTTCTCCGGCCTGGCGAGCCATGGATTCAAGGTCAGATAGTGTGGGTTTCATATGGTTTTGGTATTTTAGTTTCCTTAATAAGTGATTTGTTTCGAATACAGTGTGCTGCCTAATATTCTCCATGTAGCTCGGCGGATAATCGTTTGAAATATTCTGTCATGAATTGGTGGCGCTCTTCAGCAATAACGCGGCCGGAAGGAGTGTAGAGGCGCTCTCTAAGCAAACGTAACTTGAACAGATATTCATGGTAGGCGCTATGAGCTTCGCCTGGCTCTTTTTGTCCTGTTTTTTCAAACTGCTCGGATGGTTGCGTGTAGATTGGACTTCCACTTTGTACCGAGAAAGCGATTGCTCGAGCTACGCCAATAGCCCCAATGGCATCTAGCTTGTCAGCGTCATAAAGGATCTGGGCTTCTAAAGTTTCAGGTTGTTCGCGATCGTCGCGAAAGCGGTGGGCTCGAATACAGTGTTGCACGGCGGCGATGCGTCCAGGGGACCATCCTTCAGCTTCTAAGACCTGCTTGGCAAACTCGGCGGAGGCAAGGTGATGCTCTAAGCGTTGGTCCTCCTGTGGTTGACCCGATCCGGCAAACAAATTGGGCTGTTTATCGCTATCGATGTCGTGTAGCAGAGCAGCTGCACGTACAATTTCGACATCGGCGCCTTCTGTCCTGGCAAAGCGTTCTGCCATGGCATAGACCCGTAGCACATGGTCGAAGCCATGTACAGGATCAGATGAGGAATACCAGGCGCGTGCGTTTTCGATGGATGGCATTGAGAACCTTAAAGGACACTAGTAGAGATTGGATTTGAAGTTGGTCTGGGCGCTTTTATAGAAATCTTTTATGATCCCAATAGGAAGTTGTACATGAGGACGACTACACCTATCAGCACGATCAGGCTGCACCCGCAGGAAAAGACCTTCACCGTTAGGCGTAAGATATATCGTATGAGCAGCCAGAGGAGGACCAATATCAATATTACGAAGATGATATTGACTAAGGTGTTTATGAATGTTAGGGCATTAAATATTTCCATTATTCAAGTCATACGGGCGTTTGTACACCTGCCCCTTTTTGATAATGGTTCGTACAAGATTTGTGCCAAATCGGTAACCCAGGTGCCGGTAGTCAGGGACGGAGAGGATCAGCAGGTCAGCTTGTTTGCCGGGCTCGATCGAACCGATTTTTTCGGCTCGGGAGATAGCGGCCGCGGCGTTGATCGTAGCGGTGGCGATGGCTTGGGCTGGTGTTAAGTGCAGGTATCGACAGGCTAAGGCAATTGCGAATTGCATACTCTCGCACCAGGCCGTACCGGGGTTGAGATCGGTTGCGATGGCCAGCAGGCCGCCTGCATCGAGGATGTCCTGCGCTGGTGTGTAATCTTCTTCGGCCAAACCAAAGGGTGTGCAGGGTAAAGCCACGGCGACGGTATCGCTGCTCGCTAAAGCGGCGATATCCCCAGGCGAGGTTGCCACCAGATGGTCGGCGGAGACCGCGCCCAGCTCGGCAGCCAGTCTGCTCCCCCCTAGATTATCGAATTCGTCTGCGTGAATTTTGAGGGGAAAGCCCTGGTCGCGAGCAGTTTCCAGGATACGCCGCGATTGGTCGAGCGAGAAGGCCCCGCTCTCACAGAACACATCCACAAAGGGCATCTCGTGGTAGGGAGCGTGGTGTGGCCACCATTCCCTTAATATTGGCAGCATGGTTTTACACAGGAGATCTGTATACTCGTCAGGCTGATCTTTGTATTCAGGAGCGATGGCGTGTGCCCCGAGGAAGGTGATGGCTAACTCGATTGGCCCTTCAGCATCTAAAGCCAGCAATGCCTTCAACATACGCAGCTCGGTGGCTGTGTGCAGACCGTACCCGGTTTTAGCCTCTGCTGTGGTCGTGCCATAATTGAACATGCTCCATAAGCGCGGCCGTGTTTCTTCGACCAGAGTCTCCAGCGACGCGCTGCGAGTGGCGCGTACGGTAGAGAGGATCCCGCCTCCGGTGGCCATGATTTCCATATAACTCGCCCCTTGCAGGCGCATCTCGAACTCGGCGGCGCGATCTCCAGCCCAGATCGTATGCGTGTGCGGGTCAACAAAACCAGGCATAACGACATACCCTGCGGCGTCTAAAGGGGGTTCGTTTGGATGGGCTGCGCGTAGTTCGTCGCTGGGACCCACTGCGATTATTTTTTCTTCGTGGATCAATACCGCGCCATCCTGGATGATATTCAAGCGGCCCAGGGTTTCCCCACGTTGAGGGCCTCCTGATAGAGTAAGTAGCTGGGATGCGGAGTGGATGAGCATGGACTTAGAAGTTTAGAGTGGTGTGGTTTGAGTGATAAAGGTACCCTGGCAAGCGCAAGACGAGCTTTAGGGTAGTAAACATTTTTTTAATCCTGGTTATTATAATGTATGCTAAATAGATAAGTGCTGCAAGTTTCTTAAATCCGGAGTTTCACTTCTTGTCCTGCAGGTGGAATGAGGATATTATGAGGTTCTCAAGATTATCTGTGGGATGGCTATGAAATAAATTATGCTCTCATACTATCTATTAATTAATCCTAGTTTCTACAGGAGGTAGAGATATGCCGAAAACTTTTCGAATCGAGAGTGACTCCTTGGGTGATTTGCAAGTCCCTATGGAGGCGCTCTATGGCGTGCAAACTCAGCGTGCTGTTGAAAACTTTCCTGTTTCTGGATTGCGTCCCTGGCGGGCGTTTATCTGGTCGATGGCTATGATCAAGCGTGCCGCTGCTGAAGTGCATAATGATCTGGGTATGTTGGATGAAAAGGACGCCGCAGCTATTGCCCAAGCTGCTCAAGAGGTAATTGATGGGCGTTGGGATGATCAATTTGTGGTTGATCCCTTCCAGGCCGGTGCAGGTACCAGCCACCACATGAATGTCAACGAGGTGATCGCCAACCGGGCCACCCAGATCCTGGGAGGTGAGTTGGGTGAATATCGCCTGCACCCCAACGACCACGTTAATATGGCTCAATCTACCAATGATGTCATCCCTACCGCCATACGCCTGGGTGTGCTTTGGCGATTGGATGAGCTTTTAGCTGCTGTGAATGCCCTGGTAGAGGCTTTGTACCAGAAATCCAGGGAATTTGATGCTGTCCTCAAATCCGGACGCACTCATCTGCAA
>DAOVXM010000110.1 GCA_030636125.1 Chloroflexota bacterium
CGAGAGAGATGACCCAGATAGATGATCACCTCGGTGGAATAAGGGGAAGACAGCATCGGCGATGCCTTTGTTGTAAACCCGTTATTCCACCAGACAGAATGCGGCTTACAGACCGACCTGGGGTATGGTTTTTATTTGGGGATCAGCTCAGGATCTAAGGAAAAACAGCAAATTCAATATCAGGGTCATTCCCAGATAAATCAAAATCTCTTTGGGATTTTATCGACCATATTCACCCATCAACTGCCCCTCAGCCAAAATGTGTCCTTGAATAGCTTTCTCAATATCTGCCTTGGCAGCACCTGACTGTAAGTAAAGCTCAGTATCGAGGGCGTAAAACTTGAAAAAATATCGGTGAGGTTTACCAGGAGGTGGGCATGGCCCACCATATTCAGGCTTATTCCAACTATTAACCCCTGCAACACCAACCTCTCGTTCACCTTCATTTAATGCATTGATATCGAGCGGCAGATCATATAACACCCAGTGAACCCATGTGCCCACCGGAGCATCTGGATCATCCATGATGACAACCACGCTCTGAGCGCTATCAGGAATACCTGACCACACCAGAGGAGGAGATACATCCTCTCCATCACAGGTGTACTTAGTGAGGATCGTCCCACCTTCAGTAAATGCATTACTGGAAACTTGAATATTCATCGAAATCTCACTTTCTTCAACTGATTCTGAAGCGGTTGGTTTACAGGCCGATCCAATGAAAAAAAGAAAAAATAGAAAAAATCCTATCCAAAAATATTTTCTTCCCATCAATGTCACAATCGGTACCTCCTCTATATCAACACTAATTCAAGTTAACTATACCCTGATTATATCGATAATCACGACCAAACCTGTGGGAAAGCATCTCGACAAAACAGTATACAATTCTTCCTTCGAATTTTCACAAGCAACAAATCCTTAGATTATTCGATGCAGATCGAGGGTAAATCTCCATCAAACACCTATCAAAATAGCTCGCGCCGGTGCACCATCTGAGCCAGCCAGCTTAAGTGGTAAACAATGTATTGTATACCGTCCTTGCGATACTTGAGAGAGGTCAAGACCCTCTACGATGACAATACCCGCCCCGAGAAGGATTTCATGGGTGGACATAACATCATCATATGGGGCTACACTTAGATAATCAACCCCAACCAACTTTACGCCTCGATCTACAAGATATTGAGCACCATCGGGGCTGACGGCAACAAAATCCGGTTTAAATGCGCTTACTTGATCTGCCCATAATTTTGAGTTGCGAGTTTTAAAAAGTATACGTCGTGTTCGCGGTGGAATCTCCGCATCTTTCAAGACAGAGGCTGTGATTAGGTCAACATCTGGTAAATGGAGCACATAAACGCGACCAGTCAATGTTTTCAAAGCTAACTGATCAACAGTAGGAGCATCTCCTCCTAAAACATGATAAGGAGCGTCAATATGCGTGCCGCTATGAACGCTCATTGCAAACCGAGACACATTAAAGCCAGATCCATCCTCTGTTTTACTGACTCGCTCTAAGATTACTTCAGGTTCACCTGGCCAAACTGGGATATTTGGTGAGATCGTCGCTGTTATATCATAAATGTGCATATCGCCTCCTCATCTTACTAGTGCAGTTGGGCCTAAATGCATCGGTGGTTTCTGTTGTCTCTTGCCCAACTGCTTAAAGTGTTGCGCCATTGTTACCAAACTATTGAGTCACTTTCGCCGCGCAACACTAGAGAGGTAACTACCCAGCCTAGGGCAGGGAGAACCGGAAAAATGTTCATCGCAACCGGACAGTTACTTAAAAAGTATATATGAGGGTATGGGAAAACGCAAATATACTTGTTCACGACTTTGAAATCCATAAACCAAAGCTTTGTCTACGGTGTGATTTGATGAGACTTTTATCCAGACCGCGAATATATGAAAGTTTTTACATTAATATTAATCTAAACCCTTGACTCTCCCCTAACAAGAGGTCGTATACTCTAAACCAAAGTCTTCGACGACTCTTATCCGCGGAGGTAATTATGCTTAAAATCGGCATGCTTGCTAATCTCAGCCGGGTCTCGGTGAAAACATTACGTTATTACGACCAGATTGGTTTACTAAAACCAGCCGAGATCGATACAAATACAGGATATCGCTATTATTCCATCAATCAATATCCTCGACTTAACCGCATACTGGCTCTTAAAGATCTTGACCTCTCGCTCGAGCAGATCGCTCAATTATTGGACGAGGACCTTCCTGCAGCCCAGCTACGGGGAATGCTACGTTTGAAGCAAGTAGAGATTCATAAACGGATGGAAGTGGAGATGGAGAAACTAGCTCGGGTAGAAGCACGGTTGGAACAGATAGAACAGGAGGACGAAGTGGCAAACTATGATGTTGTACTCAAAAAAATTGAACCATCCCTAGTCGCATCGGTTCGAGATATGATCCCAAACTATCCCCAACAGGGACATCTATGGGATGAACTCGAAACCTACTTATATCAACATAAGATCAACCCAATCGGACCTTGCTTAACGTTATATCATTCTGAAGAACCTGATATCGACGCGGAAGTATGTGAACCCGTGGATGAAGCTCCCCCTCCCCAAGGGCGGGTTAAGTTTCACGAATTACCCGGTGTTGAGTCAATGGCTTGCCTGGTGCATCATGGTACATTTGTTACTATCGGGGAGTCATACACAGCCATTTTGAAATGGATCGAGGCGAACGGCTATCAAGTCTCAGGACCACCACGTGAGGTTTACCTGCAACCCGCAAAGAAGGGTTCACAAACCGATCCAAATCCAGTAACTGAGATTCAATTCCCAGTAGAGAAGCCATAGCTATCCTATAAAAGGCCGTAAACCCAGGACCTGGGTTTACGGGTGGTGGCTAGCCTGCCAAGACTTTTTAAGGTAACGCAACTTGTTTTACAGTAAACTTCTCAAGTGCTGCCTGGTCAATCGTCACACCCAAACCAGGATCGGTAGGGACCGTGATGGTACTGTCAGGGTTGAGACTAAAAGATTCGAAGGTTATATCTTTGGTGTAATATCTATCTGATGCAGAGATATCACCTGGTAGGGTGAAACCCGGCAATGCTGCTAAAGCCAGATTAGCAGCACGACCAACACCTGTTTCCAACATGCCGCCACACCACACCGGCACACTTTGGGTGCGACATAGATCGTGAATTGCTATGGCTTCGCTGAGTCCACCCACCCGCCCTGGTTTGATATTGATTACCCGGCAAGCTTTCATCTCAAGAGCTTGGCGCGTGTGGCGTACAGACAAAATGCTTTCATCCAAACACAAAGGGGTGGTAAACCGGGCCTGCAAACGACTATGATCCCATAAATCATCTTCTGCAAGTGGTTGTTCTATCAGCAAGAGGTTCATATCATCTAAAGGTTTGAGGGTCTCAGCAGATTCGGATGTATAAGCTGAATTAGCATCCACTTGCAACCGCAAATCGGGAAAGGAACTTCGTACAGCTTGCGTATCCACAACATCACGGCCTGGCTTAATTTTAATTTTTATCCGTTGGTAGCCCTTAACGAGGTATGACTCGACTACTTTTACCAAATCCTCAGGAGAATCCTGGATCCCTATCGAGACGCCAACTTCCACACGTTCACGCACACCACCAAAAAGTTCTCGTAGAGAGCGTCCTTGAACTTTGCCATATACATCCCATAAAGCCATCTCCAGACCCGCTTTCGCCATGCGATGTCCACGAATATATTTGGTAAACAAATGCATGTCCCCAGGGTGATCGATATCTTTTCCCAACACAGCCGGAAGGATAAAGCTACTTAATATATGCCAAGCAGTACCCACAGTCTCATACGCGTAGCCGGGATCACGATCAGCGGCACACTCCCCAAAACCCACTACCCCATTGGCGTGCACCTCCAATAGAATACAATCCCTGGTATTGATACGCCCAAAAGAAGTCTCGAAGGGCGAAACTAATGGCATTCGCAAGTGATAAAGGATCACTCGAGAAATGTTCATAATGTACTTTCTCCATGGGCAAGTATGTAGACACTCCGTGAGAACTCGCCAGGTACGTGAATAAAATCGGTTACCAGATAACCTTGACTGAATAGTGCTTCAAATATTTGACGGGTATGTATACGCCACTCCAAGGCTAGTGCAGGATTGGAAGCTTTGAGCGCCATAAAATCTGGTGGGATTTCAACAAGTATGATGTTCTTTTCAATTTTTTCAGGCGATTTTTCCTGAAAAGTTAACTGCCCATCCATATCCATTTCCATTTTCATTGGTCGTTGCCAACCATCTTCATCGATCCAGGCAGGGTTTACCATTTCGAATCCAGCAGTAATGTAATGATCTAAATCAAGTGGTTTACGTGCTCGTTTACTTAAACGCGAATCCACTCGAGCTGTATTCACCCACCAATCTACTTGAAATCGATCAGATGGTAAGCCTACATTTAAACTATCACGCATCTTTCCGTAAACCTCGCGTAAGTAAGTATTACATACCGCGCCCAACTTGCTGATATTCAAATATGCATTACGGCTGATTAAGGGGTCGTATGTCCAGGTGATGCGGTCCAATCCCTGGTGGCGAACCATTTGCCACTGGGCTCGCTTTAAAGCGAAACCAATACCTCGATTACGATGATCAGGATGCACACCCATCATATGAGAACAATGTTTAGGTCGTGGTCCATCCGGAGTGAAATACAGTCCTGGAAATCCAAACACAAACCCAATCATGGCTGGTGAACCCGGTGCAAGGTCTTCGTCAAAAGCGCCTACGACCAGCCCACCATTGTGGGCAACCGTTAATAACAGGTGGTCTGGCACTACATCCACTTCACTCCCTGGCCAAACCAAAAGCTCTAACTCTTCCACCGCTGCCATATCTTGTGGTGTTTCCAATATTCGTAAGGTAATCGACATGCTCATTCTCCCGAATTATTGGCTATATGACTTAAACCCGCCGTTTCACGAGTGTGCTGAACAATGACCGGCGCCAATTTTCACCATGTAAATAATCTAAACGCTGTGACATCCGTGATGGCATCAAATGAAACACACGTGGTATCGTATCCAAGGCGCAGGTGCGGTTTGCCGCCAGGTAATCCAACCAATAAACAGAGATTGGCAATCCTGGAAAGATCGTCTCTAACATTACGGTTACTCCGCGCAGGAACGGAGGGCGCATCGGCACAATGCGTCGGTGAATACCCACTTCTTCCATCACCATCTCAACAACCTGTTTAAATGTGAAATACTCAGGACCTCCAACCTCATACATCTCATTGCGGGTGGCATCATCATCCAGGGCCCAGGTGAGGCAAGTGACCAGGTCCTCCACCCAAAGAGGTTGAATTAATGTGCTGCCATCTCCTGGTGTAAGAAAAATGAACGGCAGCGGACTGATCAATCGGGCTAAACCAGTCGTAAAGCCATCATTGGGTCCAAAAATGATGGCAGTTCGCAATATAGTGTAATCAATACCACTTCGCCGGATATGTTCTTCGGCAATTGCTTTAGACTTCAACACTGGAAAAGCCGATGCGCGATCAGCTCCGAGATGGCTAAGGTAAAACAAACGATCCACTCGAGCATCTGCTGCGGCCAATGTCACTGCCTGTGTGCCTTGAATGACAACATCCATCAGACTGGCATAAGCTCCACGTCTCTCCACGCCGGCTAAGTGGTATACAGTATCAACGCCCACCATTGCAGCACGCAAGCCTCGTTCGTCGTTTAAACTACTGACTGCGACCTCCACCCCTACTCCACGAGGTAGGTTGGGTGATCGAGAAGATGGTCGGATCAAGGTCCGCACGGGGTACCCTGACTCCACTAAGCTGCGAATCAGAGCTTTACCAATAAAACCTGTTCCGCCTGTTACGAGTATCATCGTCCCAAGATTATAGCATGCACTTATTTTTGAAACCAAACCATCAAGAATACGTATATACCCATAGCAAAACTAAAAGATAATGACTGCTTCGTGTGAAGCAGGACGAACAATAATTATCAGATGACTGGAGGATGTTGTCATGGGATTGATAGAATTGATCACCGGAATTATCGGCGGAGTACTCGGCCTGATTGGAGGCGTAATTGGCCTGGTCATAGGGCTAGTCGGTGCCATACTCGGGTTAACCTGCGCAGGGGTCGTGATCCTGCTTGTGCTTCTTCTTTTAACCCCACTGGTGTTGCTGTTCTTGATCATATTTTAAATCTGTTGTGTAACAAATACAACCTTACACAGAGACTTTACGGATCAAATCAAGGGTCTTAGATAAAAACTTCCTTCACAGTCGGAGGCAGTTTTCTTTGGCGATATGGATAATATATTAGTGAGGCATCGATATTGACTTTTTTAGTAACTGCTCAGGCTGCAGTGAGAAGTACTCTCCCTGCCCTAGGCTGAGTAGTTACCTTTTTTATTTATTACATATACGAGGACGCGGGGATCATCCAAAAAAACAGGTATTGTCCCTCTTTTGCATGAAAGACGGAAATTCAGTTTCACATGATAATCTGCGATAATTTTACTAAATCACGAAAATCTCTGTTACTGTATGCAATTCTTTGGTAGAATGCATTAGCCTCTATACATCGCGGTGAGATTCATAACAACCCATTTCAGCAATTAAATACTCGGAGGAAAAATCATGGATAAACCCAAAGTTGCTATCGTTACGGACAGCACCGTCAATTTGCCGGAAGAAATTGTCAATCAATACAACCTACATATTGTCCCCTTGAACGTGATTTGGGGGGCAGATAGTTATAAAGAGGGTGTGGACATCACAACCAACGAGTTCTACCAACGATTGAAAACATCCAAAGAGCTGCCTACCACCTCACAACCATCGGCTGGAGAATTTTTTGAAGTCTTCTCAGAATTGGCTAAGTCCCATGAGGGTATCGTGGGCGTTTTTATCTCTGAGGATTTAAGTGGCACGCTTGATTCGGCGCACACTGCAGCCGAAATGATGAAAGATTACCCAATAGAGATTGTCGATTCACGTTTGATATCTTTGGGTTTAGGGTTCTTAGTATTGGCGGCGGCCCGAGCTGCAGAACAAAATTTAAGCATTGGCGAAGTAGCAGATGCGGCGCGCCGACTGGTCAACACTACAAGATTTATCTTTGTTGTCGAAACGTTAGAATACCTGCATCGTGGGGGACGCATCGGTGGTGCACAGCGGCTATTAGGCTCAGTACTTTCCATGAAACCTTTATTGCAACTAAAGGATGGGAAAGTTATGCCGTTGGAATCGGTTCGTTCAAAACGTAAAGCCGTAAATCGAATGCTTGCTATAGCTACCGAAGAGCTGCAGAACAAAGGCAATGTCCGTGTTGGAGTGGTCCACGCATCAACGGTAGAGGAAGCCAACCAAATCCAACAGGAGGCAGCTGAGCTCCTGAATCCCATAGAAATCATCCAAAGTGAACTCAGTCCTGTTATTGGAACCCATGTCGGCCCTGGGGCGGTGGGATTGATTTACAGCACAGAAGAGTAGGTGAAAGTCGAACTGGCTTTGTGAGGCTACCGGCTTTAATTCATACCAAAACACAATCAGCTAGTGCAGTTGGGCCTAGATGCATCGGTGGTTTCTGTAGTCTCATGCCTGCTGAATCTCATTAAGTAATAGCACCTTACCAATCTCATAAAGTCGTATCACAAAGAAGCCGGGCAGGTATC
>DAOVXM010000338.1 GCA_030636125.1 Chloroflexota bacterium
CAATGGCGAATCCCAACCACCATTGAAGTCCTAATGCTAATTGATATAAAGGTAAGCCAATAACATAGGCAGTTAGTGCTGGTAAGATCCAATGTTCGAAGGTTTTATGATTGCCGATGGATGGGTGTCCTCGCAGTAACCAATCGGCTCCGGTGGCTGCTAATCCGGCTACCAGTAATGCGATAATAGTGCGAACATTGATCTCAGTAGCAAGGTAAATACCTGGTAGTTGGAATTCGATATCGCGTACAGGAATATCGACAAGACGAGCAAGAGCATATGCCAAAAGGATAACGGCTGATAAAACGCTAAGTCGGTTGGCATCTGGCATGTGGCGGTGCTCAAGCATGCGTGGATTGTACCTGCCAAGGATATAAATGCCAAGGTGACTCTTCTTAGCGCCCTCTTTTTATGCTTGACGTTTTATCAGCTCTGCCTTAGTATAAAGATTAATGGAAATTTAGAGATGATAAGTTTGTCTCATGAAGGATATTTAAGTGAGATGAGAATATGCGTATAGGCATGATGGCTGACTTATATATGCCTCACGTCAGCGGAATCACCAACTATATTAGACTGAACAAGAAATACTTTGAAAAAATGGGACACGAAGTGTTCGTGTTTACATTTGGTGATGTGGGTTATCAAGATGATGAACCGAATGTGACCCGCTCACCTGGCTTGCCAGTGTTTGAAACTGGCTTTTCATTCAATTTGCGCCATACGCGGAGAGCCCGTCAGGCAATTCGAACAATGGATGTGGTGCATGTTCACCACCCCTTTGTAAGTGGTCCTCTGGCATTGAGCTATTGCCGCTCGCCTGGAATTCCGGTAATTTTTACAAATCACACTCGCTATGACTTATATGCACAAGCTTATTTACCAATTTTACCTGGCGTAATTGGTGAAGTCGCAATCGAAACATATATGCCTACATTCTGCCGGGCATGTGATATGGTGATTGCCCCCTCCCCTGGAATGAGAGATGTGTTAAGGGGTTTCGGTGTAGATACAGAAATTGATGTGATCCCAAATGGGGTGAATCTGCAACCCTACCGCGAGGTAATCCATCCTGTGGAGCGTGATGAGCTGGGCTTTTCAGATACGGATACTATCTTGATATATGTAGGTCGTCTTGGACCAGAGAAGAATATACCATTCTTATTGCGCTCTTTTGCAGGTGCTGCACAGGCCTTTGATAATATTGGTTTACTGATTGTAGGGGATGGACCTGAGAGGGAGAATTTAGAGGACCGAGTTAAGCATATGGGTATAGACTCGTTAGTTCGCTTTCCTGGATTAATTCCATACCACAAGATGCCAGCTTACCTTAAGATGGCAGATGCTTTTGTGACTGCTTCGGTAACTGAAGTACATCCTCTTTCTTTAATTGAAGCGATGGCAGCAAGCTTACCTGTGTTAGGTATACAGTCTCCAGGTGTGGGCGATACCGTTGAGAATGGAGTAACAGGTTTTCTAGCCCCGGAGGAAGACCTGGCGGCGTTTACTGCAAAGATGGTGCGCTTGGTTACCGACCACAAGCTGAGGAGAGAAATGGGATTAAGAGCTTCTCAGGAGGTAAACAAGTATGCAATTGAGTCCACCACCCAAGTAATGGAAGAACGTTATGAGCAGGTAATTTCAAAGGCAAAGAGACGTAAGCGTGGTGTGCGTTTTCAATTAACGCGGCTTATCGGAAAGTTGAGAAATTAGTGGCTTCACGCCGAGAATTAGGGCTTTGGGGAGAGAATCTGGCAGCGGATTATCTTAGCCAGCTTGGATATTATATTATCGATCGTAATGTTTACACGCAATATGGTGAAATTGACCTGGTTGTCCAGCATGGTGATTGTATTGTATTTGTAGAGGTCAAGACTCGTTCTTCCACTGCTTTTGGCTTGCCAGAAGAAGCTGTTACCGTACAAAAACAGATCCATCTGATAGATTCTGCCCAAGCATATTTGCAATTACATCCAGAGTTAAGCGGGGATTGGCGGATAGATGTTATTGCAATTCAACGCTACCAGCACGATCAAGAGCCTGAAATTATCCATTTTGAAAATGCCTTCACCTGATATCACCACTAATTCAAAAGAATTGAATACCGGGGATGTACTCCGGACTCCCTTAATTGTCATACTCGGTCCGACTGCGGTGGGTAAAACTGAAATCTCCATCCAACTGGCTGAGAGCCTTAATGGTGAAGTTATCTCGGCTGATTCACGGCTTTTCTACCGTGGTATGGATATTGGCACTGCTAAGCCAACCACGAAAGACCAGGAGCGAGTGCCCCACCACCTGATTGATGTTGCTAACCCAGATCAAATTTGGAGTCTGGCTATTTTCAAGAATGAAGCTCACAAGGCGATCCATGATATCCAGTCACGTGGAAGGTTGCCTTTTCTGGTAGGTGGTACTGGGCAATATATACGGGCAGTAATTGAAGGGTGGCGTATTCCAGAAGTCGGGCCAGATCCGCAACTGAGGATAGCTTTAGAGAAGTGGTCAAACGAAATCACCCCCCAGGGTCTACATAACCGTTTGATGGTACTTGATCCAGAAGCAGCTAAGCGAATTGACCACCGGAATGTACGTAGAACTATTCGAGCATTGGAAGTCACCCTGAGTACAGGTAGACAGTTCTCTGCCCAGCGTGATAGGAGTGCTTCACCGTATAGATTATTGCTTATTGGGCTTACCCGTCCGCGAGAAGAGATTTTCGAACGAGTGGATGCACGAATACGGACTATGTTGGAAAATGGTTTTCTAGAGGAGGTACAGACGTTGCTGGATCGTGGTTATTCGCCTGATTTGCCAACATTTTCGGCTATTGGTTACCGGGAAATTACGGCCCATCTCCAAGGAGAGATATCCTTAGATGAGGCTATTGAGCAAATAAAAAGAAAAACACGCGTTTTTGTGCGTCGTCAATCGAATTGGTTCAAGCCTGACGATCCGGATATCCAATGGTTTGAAGTCGGTCCAGAAACTAAAAGCGAGATTGAAGCCGTAATCAGGCTGTGGATGAACCAGGGAGCTGTGGTTGTCAAACGTGATTTACTTATAAATTAATGGTATGAAAATGCGCTCTTCATCTGAAAAGATAGGCGGGCAAGTGCCACTGGGACCGACACACCATTGCGCCTGGGTTGTGGCACAATCGGTAACGGATAAGTCCCATTGCAAACCTGCTGCTATTGAGCTCTCATTTGTCGCTAGCAGGTCATCAAATCCGGGTCCGGGTGAACCATGCGAGCCAATTGCATCCCAAACAGCCTTGTAATTACCAGCTTTATAGTGAGCAGCGGGGTTATTGGGTGTATAGCTTTCGGACCAGTTCTGAGCACTATTAGTGGCACCTACTGAGCTGGTGGGATTATCGAAAAAACCATCCCAATTATTCTCTCCAACGAGTGAGAAGTCACCGGCTAGGAAAGTTGATATTTGTGCAGCATCTGGTAGGCATATTTCCCAGTTTATAGTGAAGAAATTGTCTCCATTTACATAGTTGGTCTGCGTAGTCATCGTAATCCCACTAGAATGAGACATTTGGGTGCTGATGATCCAGGGATCGGAATATATCCCGCTTCCAGTGATATTTGTTTGGTTGATGGGTGCCCAAGGGTCATATATATTCGCGACACTGATCCTGTACTCCGCCTCGAAATTGGGTCCGATGACGAAATTATTATAGGTTACGAACAAACCAGAATCAGCATTCTTGGAGAATGGTGGGTACACTTGACCAGATTGGGAACCATCTGGATTGCGGTAATCCACTTGATAGCTGGCGTCTTCGGCAACATAAATTGTTAAAGGATCTCCTTCAATAATCGTATACTGAACAGATGGAGCATTTGTTGCGTAAGATACTGTGGTAGTCAAAGATTCTTGTGGAGCCCTCCTAGTACAGGCAATGACCAGTTGAAGTGAGAACACAATAACCGCAAAATATATCACTTTATTATAGATTGTGTGGTTGTAATGTTTGTAAAATTGCACGATTTACTCCATAAATGACAATGTGAGTTGCCAAGAACGCTGATAACACAGGCATTTACCCGGATTGTAAATCCTTGTACAATTATAACGATAAATGGCCAGAATAATCTAAGACATAAGTCGCACTAATGGGAGATGAATATAAATGTTGGACGAAAAAGGTTTTTACATCTGGCAAATCGCTCGAATTGAAGGGGGGGATGTTGATTTGATTGCTGACCTAGCTGAAGAAGCTAGTCTTAAACATATTC
>DAOVXM010000104.1 GCA_030636125.1 Chloroflexota bacterium
TAATTGAATTTTGAATTACACTCTTGACATTGACGTAACGTTAAGGTGTATGATTGGGGGCATTGAGGTGAAATCATGATATACACCATCAAAGAAATCGCCGATATGGCAGGGGTGACGACCCGTACACTGAGGTACTACGATGAGATCGGGTTGTTGAGCCCGGCAAGTACAGGTGATAACGGTTACCGCTACTACGACGAGGACAGCCTGCTACGGTTGCAGCAAATCCTGTTCTTCCGTGAGCTGGATGTGCCGCTGAAGGAGATCCAGCTCATTATGAGCAGCCCAGATTTCAACCTGCTGGGCGCGCTGGAAAAACACCGCTCATCGCTGCAGAGCAAGGCGAAAAGGCTGGATAAGCTGATCGAAACCGTAAACCAAACTATTGCTAGCATCAAAGGAGAAACGATTATGACCGCTAAAGAATATTTTAAAGGGTTTGACGAGAGCCAGTACGAAGAGGAAGCCAGAGAGCGCTGGGGCAATACCAACCGGTATGCCGAGTCACAGAAGAAGTGGGCCAGCTATTCCAAGGAAGAGAAGGAGGCCATCAAGGCAGAAGGTGAGGATTTGACAAACCGCATGGTCAGTAAGGATCCCAACGTTTCACCGGATGACCCGGATGTGCAGGCTGCTGTTGGCGAATACCATACTTATATCAACAAGTATTTCTACTCCTGCGAGGTAGACTTTTTGCGAGGACTGGCTGATATGTGGGTGGAGGATCCTCGTTTTGCCAGCAACTATGAGAGGGTCCGCGAGGGTGGGGTGGAGTTTGTGCAGGAGGCAGTCCACATTTATTGTGATAGACAAGGATAAGATCGGACAGATGTAACTATTCAGGCAGTCGCGAGAAGTATAGAATAAAATGGTATGCCCGAGGTGCATTCGCCCTCAGCATACCAATTTTTAACAAACTACAGGTCAAACCTTTCTTTATTGAGGGATATCGGATATAATTTATCAAATTAGGTCGCAAATTCAATTTTTATAAGGAGAGTATCATGGTCGTTGTGCGTTTTGTATTCCAAGCCAAGTGGGGTAAAGCCGATGAAGTCGTAGATGAGTTCAAAAAGAACGCGGAACAGATGCGAGAAGCCTTAGGTCCCAATGTTCGTGCGCGCATCCTGACGGACCTGAGCGGACCCTTCCATACCGTCGTTCAAGAGATAGAAGTAGAGAGCTTAGCAGCGTGGGAAAAACTCAGACTAGAGTTATTTGCCAACCCAGAATTCCAGGAGCGCCAAGCAAATGGCGAGAGTCCCTTTGAATCAGGTCGCACTGAATTCTATACCCTCGAAGCAACTTATTAAAATAGCCTAACGCAAGTGCGTTCTAAGTACAATTTCATAGATATTGATAAGTCAGAATAGCCTTGCGAAGGTTTGCAAACCTCGCAAGGTTTAAGTTACTTGCAATTCACTGCGGCTTTGGATTTGGGGATTAATTTCATCGACACCGCCAACGATTATCAGCGGTCGCTACTCCGGCTCCTTCCAGGGGGCAGAGCAGGGCGTGCTTGTCTCCATTTTTATTTTGCCCTAATGGCCTTCACCAGCGCATATAAACCCTTGAAAAACTTTCCGTTGATCATTATGAGAAGCGCATTCAGCATCTCGCGGGTAATACCGCCCATCATCAGCATGGTCCTCAAAGGCGCTTCTCGAGCCATGGCTTTAAACAATTGCGCCGTAGGGCTTTCCTCATCATCCTTGATTAAGCTTTGGACCTGTCGCTGCATCACTTTGCCAAGCTGTCTGCCAATGAAGGAATCTTGCAGATCACCTATGGGTGTGTTAATCGTATAGGGTTTTCCCATGACGGCTTCATTTCCTGGGACTGCTTTGCCGAGCAGGTTTTCGAAGTCTTCCTTACTGATTTGGGCATCTTTAGGGAAATCGTAGTACACCGCGAGTACCTCGCAATCAACCGTAGAGGCTACTTCCTTGGCAGATTCCATTACAACGCTTGCAGAGAGGCGAATATCGCGGGATGAAGCGCCTACTAAGATTTCAAATGTCCCCGACTCAACATGCCAATCTCTCAGGTCAGTGTTGTAGTAGGCAAAGGCGCGCTGCCCCAATTCAAAAGCCACTTCGGTTTCTTCACCTGATTTGAGCGTTACTTTTACAAATTCCTTCAACTCTTTGTCGGGCTTAAATGCGCTTGATTCGACATCTCTCACATAAAGCTGGATGATCTCTTTGCCTTCCACCTGCCCTGTATTTTTCACCTTGACGGTAACGGTCAGCGTGTCATTATCAGAAATCGTATCTTTGCTTAGTTGCAGGTCACTGTACTCGAAGGTTGTGTAACCGAGCCCGTGACCGAAGGGGTAGAGAGCGTCTTTTCCAACTGTGTCATAGTAGCGATAGCCGACATATATACTCTCCCGGTATTCCACGGTTTTGGGCCCACCTGGGAAGTAGTGGTACGAGGGATTGTCCTCTAACCGGATTGGGAAGGTTTCTGCCAACTTCCCGCTTGGATTGACCACCCCATATAATATATCAGCGATTGCGCCCGCGCCAGCCTGTCCACAGAGGTAGCCCTCTAAAATTGCGTTAACATTACGCTCCCATGGCATCTCAACGGGGGAACCGTTGCTCAAAACGACAACAACGTTGGAATGAGCCGCGGCAACCGCTTCGATCAGGACATTATGGCTTTGAGGCAGTTGCATATGCTCACGATCCAACCCCTCGACCTCATACATATCGGTCAGACCAGCACAAATCACAACTACTTCAGCCAGTCTGGCAACCTCAACCGCTTCCTGGATCAGATCATCATCCACCTGATCTCCTTTGGCAGGATAGCCTGGTGCATAGGTGATATTTTCATCGCCAACGAGTTTGACGAATTCATCATAAATATTATCCAACTGAGTTGGATTTATTAATGAGCTGCCCGAACCCTGATAGCGCGGTGTTTTTGCAAACTCACCAATCAGGGCCACTTTTGCGGTTTCCTGGAGGGGTAAAATGCCAGCATTATTCTTGAGCAACACAGCACCTTCAGCCACCACACGGCGGGCCAGGGCATGATGGACCTGGCGGTCGTACTGGTAATCTTCCGAGAGAGTCTCAGCTGCTTTAAAAATCATAATCAGAAGGCGTTCAACGGCCTGATCCAAGATTATTTCGTCTAACCGCCCTTCTCTCACCGCGGCGACGATCCTGGCATCATTGCCATTCTTGGTCCCCGGCATTTCGAGTTCGATTCCGGCAGCTAAACCATCCACCCGCTCATTCATGGCACCCCAATCAGTGACTACGATGCCCTCATGCCCCCATTCTTCTTTCAGGATATCCGTCATCAGATATTCGTGCTCGCAGCAGTAGGTGCCGTTGACCCTGTTATAGGCACACATCACCGTCCAGGGTTGAGCTTCTTTGACCGCGATCTCATACCCGGTCAGGTAAATCTCCCGCAGTGCTCTCTCATCCACGATGGCGTCAATGGTCATCCGGCGATATTCCTGATTGTTAACGGTATAGTGCTTGAGCGAGGTGCCGATCCCTTTGCTCTGCACGCCATTAATATGGCTTTTGGCCATTTCACCCGTCAAGTATGGGTCTTCAGAAAAGTACTCAAAATTTCTCCCACAGAGCGGCGATCTTTTGATATTGACACCCGGCCCCAAAATCACGCCAACTTTTTCTTCTTGGCACTCTTCCCCCAGGGCTTCCCCAACCTGGTAGACCAACTCCCGGTTCCAGGTGGCCGCTAACGCGGAGGCGGTAGGAAAACAAGTGGCCGGGATACTTTCACTCAGTCCCACTTGGTGGCTGTCTCCGGCCTGTTTCCGCAATCCGTGGGGGCCATCGGTGACCATGATGGACGGAACCCCCAGGCGGTCGTTTCCCTTCAGGTGCCAGAAATCTAGCCCGGAACATAACGATGCCTTTTCCTCTAAAGTCATTTGGGCGATGATACTTTTCACATCCTTCATCAATATTGCTCCTTTTCTATCAGAGAGTAAAGTTCCTGGCGCTCCTCCTGATCACACAGCTTGCCATGCGCCTGATCAGCCTGGCTGCCTAGGTGTGTATGCCGTACACAAGCAGTTGTACGGGTCTTAAGCTTCGTTCGGAAGAGTTGAAATGGTGTTCAGATGAATTGGAAGACGGGGAATGAAAATTAGTATTGACTGATAAGCGGCTTACTAACATTACGCACAAGATTTCAATTGCAATATGTGCACCAGGGGGAAATTGAGTACGCTTCCCTCATTATTCGACTGGTATCTAAGCCCAAAACAGAATGTATGGCGTGCGTATTGTGTCACCTATTTCACCAGGTTGGCGAATTCGCCAGCGTTAGAATACCTTCTGATATCCGCTAGCTTCTATTTGAATTCTGATGCCAGTTGATCAGCCAGGGTTGGCTATCGAGTGGTTTTTCCTTTGGCCCAATCTTAACGCGCTCATAAGTGCCATCTGGAAGCATGCGGCGCGCCTTGACGTTATCAGCTAAATAAGTTCCCAATACATCATCATGCAGGTAGCGAATCAGGCGCGGCTCTTCGACCGGGAATAACACTTCCACGCGCCGGTTGATGTTGCGCGGCATCAGGTCTGCGGAGCCCATATAAATCTCTTCCTGACCCGCATTACGGAAATAATAAATACGGCTATGCTCCAAGAAGCGGCCTACAATGCTGGTAACCTGAATATTATCACTAACACCTTCCAAACCAGGACGCAAGCCACAGATACCCCGCACCAGTAAATCAATTTTTACGCCTGCCTGCGAAGCCCTGTACAACGCCTTGATCATCTTTTTATCTACCAGCGAGTTCATTTTGAATATCAAGTGACCGTCTTCACCATTCTGGTGATGGTCAATCTCTCGCTTAATCAACTCCTCCATGCGTTCGCGCAGGTTGATCGGTGCGACCAGCAACTTGCGATAATCCTCTTTGTTTGAATAGCCAGTCAGGTAATTGAACAGGTCGGTAGCATCTGCGCCGATCTCTTCATCGATAGTGAACATGCCGATATCTTCGTAAAGTTGGGCGGTGATAGCATTATAGTTGCCAGTACCCAGGTGCATATAACGGCGGATACCCTCGCCCTCTTTGCGCACAACCAGGACGATCTTCGAGTGGGTCTTCAACCCCAACAGACCATAAACGACGTGCACCCCAGCACTCTCCAGCTTCCTGGCCCAGCCAATATTGCTCTCCTCGTCAAAGCGAGCTTTAAGCTCAACCAGGACAGCTACCTGTTTACCCCTTTCGACGGCATCCAGCAAAGCCTGCACCACGGGCGGATCACCGCCTACCCGGTAAAGCGTTTGTTTGATGGCCAACACATTCGGGTCCCGGGCAGCCGCTCTCAAAAAATCTACCACGGGTATAAATGACTCGTAAGGATGGTGGACCATGATGTTTTCTTTACGGATGGCTGCAAATATATTGCCATCAAAGTGCTCAGTATCGAAGACTGGAGGCATGGCCGGGATGAAGGTAACATCTTTGAGGTCATGGCGATCGATATCGTATAACTGCATTAGTCCGCTTAACCCGAGAGGTCCGGGCAGGGTGTAGATGTCATTGCGGTCCAGCCTAAGATTTTTGACCAGGATTTTACGGATATGGCTGGGCATGTCATCGTTCAATGTAACCCGCACCACGGAACCAAAACGTCGCTGGCGAACACTCTCTTCCATCGTCTCTAAAAGGTCAGAAGCTTCCAGCTCCTGGATCTCCATATCTGCATCACGGGTAACCCGGAAAGGGTAAGCCTCTAAAATTTCCATACCCGGGAAAAGCAAGTCCAGGTGAGTGGCGATGACCTGTTCTAAGGGAACAAAATAGTGGTGAAACGGCACTGTTCCATCCTTACGTTCGCCACCAGACGAGCGTTTGATTGGAACGTAGCGTGGCAACGTATCCGGTACTTTAATGCGGGCAAAATGCTTCTCTCCGTGATTATCACGAATTAGAACCGCCAGGTTCAGGCTCAGATTCGAGATATGAGGAAAAGGATGTCCAGGGTCGAAGGCTAAGGGAGTGAGAACTGGGAAGATGACATCATCGAAATAACTCTTCACGCTGACTTTTCGTTTGCTATCCAGTTCGGCATAGTCTTTAATGTGTATACCGGCATCGTTTAGCAAGGGCAGCAAGTCCTCATGCAGGCAGGTTCTGGCCTGGATCATCAGCTGCGATGTGATCTTGCGAATGGCAGCCAGTTGCTCAGCCGGGGTCATACCATCGGGCGGCAAATCAATAACACCTGCGTCCTTCTGCTTCCTCAAGCCAGCCACCCGTACCATAAAGAACTCATCTAAATTCGAACCGAGGATGGCCAGGAACTTGACTCGATCCAGTAATGGATTATTTTCATCTTCAGCTTCCTCGAGCACACGGCATTGGAACTCCAATAATCCCAACTCCCGGTTGACATACAACTCGGGATCATTCAAGTTAATTGGAGTGCTCTTCTCTGGTGCAGTTTTTTCAACAATCTCCGTCATACTATTGCCTCACATTACATCTAACATTTTCCTAGGTACGTCTCATTTTATCATCTTTAAAGAAGCAGATTTGGTCAGCTTGCTCATGGATTCTGACCTTTACTTATTTGTAAGCACTAAACCTGGAATATCAAAAGTAAAAAAATCAGGTGTATATATTACTATAGCAAATTTCTACCAGGATTTCAAGTATAACAAAGTGAAGGCATGAACTTCCGTGGAAGGATGTATAAATTATAATATCACGTGAAAATCGATAGAGGCAGGCACACATACATGTTCAGTGTAACCGTAAATAAGAGTGCGAAAGTCCAAGCTTTACGGAACAACAGTTACTTTTCCGGCTTAGATGTAAAAATCTTAGAAGATCTCTCCCAGGGGATAAATCTACGCCGTTATGATCGGGGAGAGATCATATTCTGGGAGGAAGAGCCCTGCGCCGGCCTGCATATCATCCAGCACGGCAGCGTCAAGTTATTTAAAACCTCTCGCCAGGGGAGGGAATTGATCATCAACGTTTTCGAAGAGGGAGCTACTTTTTTTAATGAAGTGCCGGTCTTCGATAACGGCCAAAACCCGGTCAACGTAGCCGCTTTGGAAGATAATGAAATTTGGGTCGTGGAAGCAGAGGTGATACGTAAAACGATGCAGCAGCACACCTAGATGTGTGCGTCGATCATCACGATCCTGACCCAAAACCTGCGCATGCTGGTCGGGATGGTCGAAGAATTATCCTTTTTCCAGGTGACCAATAGACTGGCGCGGCTGATCAACCAGCTGCCTGAAGAGCAACTGGTGGGAGGGAGCACCCAGCGCATCACCCAGGATCAGCTAGCGGCGCGCTTGGGCACTGTCAGGGAGGTGGTGGCGCGCTCGTTACGCGAGTTAGAGCGCAGTGGAGCGATCCAGGTCAAGCGCCGCCAGATTCAGATCGTAGATCAGGAAATACTTAGTGAGTGGGGAGAGTATCCCTGTAACTGAGAGCTCTACTTAACCTTATCAATAAACCATGTAGCCTTACGAAAGTGCGAACCGATTTCGCTTAAACCTTCGCGAGGCAATTTTTATAGACTGTCTCCTGCCAGCCAGGATGGTAGCATCCGTTTTTACGTGCTGCCGGTCGAGGAATTGATCGCCTTGGCACAATCCCGCCTCACCCGCTCCCTGACGGAGGAGGAGTGCCAGCAGTTCTTGCACATGGAAGAATGTCCCTCCAGATAGAAAAGGTGCGTCGCACTTTGAAAGTGCAACGCACCTGAGTTCCTGAGCGCTTGATCGTGCGGAATGATTATTGGTATCAGTCAGGTGCTTCCTCGGACGACTGCTCCACCGGATCGAGCATGACGATAAGCCCAATCGTGCCAATATCCGCGAACAACA
>DAOVXM010000439.1 GCA_030636125.1 Chloroflexota bacterium
ACCCCGATTACAATGGATTGGACTGGGCCGGAATCTACAAAGAATACCGTACAAAAATTGCGACTGGCCTCAATGATGATGAATTCTATGCAGCTATGGATGAGATGATAAGTAGGTTGGGGGATGATCACTCAGTCTACCTAACCCCTGAGGAGGCTGCCGAAGAAGATCTCGAATATGCTGGCGAAAATGACTTTGTAGGTATTGGGATTATCACTACGACAGTGCCGGACCGTCAACGAATCGTTATTGTAGCTGTTTTTCGTGACAGTCCAGCGGAACAAGCCGGACTAAACCCTAGGGACAGTATACTGGCAGTAGACGGACAAACTGTTGTCGATGCCAATGGCTTACGCCGTAGATTGTTGCCCGGACCCGAAGGTTCAACCATTGAACTTACCGTTCAATCACCCGGCGAAGAACCACGCCAGATAAGCCTAGAGCGCAGCCGCATAAGCGGTCCTGTACCTGTTCCATTCGTACAGCTAAAGACCACAACTGGTAAACACATCGGCTATATATTGTTATCGACTTTCGCCGACGAAACCACGGATGACCAGGTAGAGCAGGCGCTGAGAGCCTTAAGTTCCGAGGAGCCCTTAGACGGCTTGATATTGGATAACCGTCAAAATACCGGGGGAGCGGACAATGTAGCTCGGAATACACTGAGCTATTTCACCAGTGGTAGCCTGGGTCATTTCGTCGATCGCCAGGAGCATGTGCGCACGTTGAATATAATCGGAGCAGACATTAACGGCTCGTCCGAAGTTCCCCTGGTGGTGCTGATCGGACCCAATACGATCAGTTTCGGAGAAATTTTCGCCGGAGTTCTGAAAGATACCGAACGGGCCTATCTCATCGGCGATAACACGACTGGGAACATTGAGCTACTCTGGGGTTATTATTTCGAAGATGGCTCGCGCGCCTGGATCGCCCACGAAAGATTCCAACCACGCGAAAACCCTAGCCAGGATTGGGAACAAACTGGGATCATACCTGATTTGCGCATCCCCTGTAATTGGGACGAAGTCACCTTAGATAGCGACCCAGCGGTTCAGGCTGCCTTAGGTTACTTAGACAGCCAGGTTATAGAATAAGACTACAATGAACAAGTTATTCATGGGATCTGCGGCCTCCAAACTCCATCCAATTCCCTCGCAATCACATTGACCAGAGCAGTAATGAGCAAACTCAAGCCTCTGGAGGATCCATGCTAACATTACCAGAAAAAATCGTCTTCATCGTTGCTGTCCTAATTTCTCTTTACGCAGCATATCAAGTCATAGACAGAATTATTCACATTATCAGGCGTGGGCAGGGTGAAGTGGACTGGAGCGTAGCCAGGAAACGCCTCAGAGTGGTTTTGAAGAAAACCATCACCCTGCAACCCGTTTTTCGCTTACGCTTTTGGCCCAGTTTATTCCACGCTCTAGTAGCTTGGGGTTTCATCTATTTCCTACTGGTTAACTTCGGTGATATTTTACGGGCATTCATTCAAGAATATCAATTTTTAGGTAATGGCACAATCGGTGGACTATATCGCCTGGGCGCAGACATCCTAAGCGTATGTGTGCTTGTTGGCATGTCCGCTTTAATGATCCGGCGTTTTGGCTTTAAACCTTCCACTTTAACCACACGCCATGAAGTATTGCTTAACCACAAAGCACGGTCGGGCATCCGGCGTGACTCTGCCATTGTTGGGGGGTTCATCCTGATCCACGTTGGAGCGCGTTTTGTGGGAGAATCCTTCAAGGTTGCTGCGGAAGGAGGGGACTCTTGGCAGCCCTTCGCGTCAGCCGTAGCGAACCTGTGGGCAGGTTGGAACGAAAGCGCGTTGATCATCGGCGAGCATGTCGCATTCTGGTTGGCATTAGGTTCCATCCTGGCCTTTATCCCCTACTTCCTGTACTCTAAGCATATCCACCTATTCTTCGCCCCGATAAACTTCTTGTTAAAACCAGAACGCAGATCCATTGGCGAGCTTGGAAAACTCGATTTCGAGGACGAAAGTGTCGAACAATTTGGCGCAACCCACCTGGAGGATCTAGGCTGGGAACAAATTATGGACTCTTACGCATGTATTATGTGCAACCGCTGCCAGGAGGTTTGCCCAGCTTACAATACGGGCAAGGTACTCTCCCCAGCAGCATTGGAGATCAATAAACGCTACTTCCTGAATTACCAGGGAGCACAAATTGCACATGGTGAGGCCAGTGAGCAGAGCCTGCTTGAGTTCGCCATCTCCCCTGAAGCAGTGTGGGCCTGCACGGCATGTGGAGCATGTATAGACATCTGCCCGGTGGGGAACGAACCAATGCGAGACATCCTGGATATTCGCCGGGCGTTGGTTTTGATGGAGAATGATTTCCCCGAGCAATTAAAAATTGCATTCCGCGGCATGGAACGTACCCAGAACCCGTGGAATGTGCCACCGACGGAACGTATGAAATGGGCGGAGGGATTGCCCGTACCCACTATCGAGGAAAACAGCGAAGTTGATATATTATGGTGGGTGGGCTGCGCCCCTGCCACCGACGCCCGTGCCCAGAAGACCGCACAAGCTTTTGCAAAGGTGCTTAACAAAGCCGGTGTAAATTACGCCGTACTTGGTGAGATGGAAGGATGCACGGGCGACTCAGCCCGCCGCGCTGGCAATGAGTACCTCTTCTACGAAATGGCTCTAGCCAATATAGAAATCCTGAATGAAGTCGCTCCCAAGCGCATCGTCACCACCTGTCCGCATTGTCTGCACACGATTAAGAACGAATACCCTGCATTCGGCGGCGATTACGAAGTCATCCACCATACGCAACTGATCAATGAACTAGTCGGCGCTGGTCGCTTGAAGCTCAAGCAGAGTGACACCCAAAAGATCACTTTCCATGATCCGTGCTACCTAGGCCGCCAGAACGAAATACTTATCGAGCCACGTAGTGTGCTACAGGACACCCAAGCCAATCTAGTCGAGATGCCACGCCATGGTAATAAATCTTTCTGCTGCGGAGCAGGTGGGTCCCAGATGTGGAAAGAAGAAGAACACGGGAATGAACGCGTCAATGCCAGCCGCTTTGAGGAGGCGCAAGCCACCGGCGCGGACACCCTAGCCGTAGGCTGTCCTTTCTGCATGGTAATGCTCAATGATGCCAAGAAGGATGCAGAAGCCGATATGCAGGTGTTGGATGTAGCGGAGATTGTGGCACAAGCACTAGAAGAGTAAAGCTGGGACTACTAAGAGGGGGTAATGATAAACTAGTGTTGCGCGACGAAAGTGACTCTATAGTTTGGAAATAATGGCGCAACACTTTAAGCTGTTGGGCAGGAGACAACAGAAACCACCGATGCATTTAGGCCCAACTGCACTAGTGTTTTCGGGTAGCAACCACTATCTGGAATATCACCATATCTGTCTGAAGATGCC
>DAOVXM010000324.1 GCA_030636125.1 Chloroflexota bacterium
ATCTGAGCGAAGGTAGGGATTATAAAATTACGCTCTCGAACACGTTGGATAGACCGCGTACGTCGATCTGGATGAATTGTTAAGTCAATTGTTGTCATGGCTACTATAATACTCCTCTTTTCATATTTGATTTAAAAACTATTTAGTTCCATTCGTGGTATCTACTCAGTCTTAGGTGGGGAAAGACTTCTCACCGCAGCCTGAGCAGTAATTTCTTGCTAGTATTTATCCAACTACTGACCACTACCAGGGGCTTCTGTCACGATATATAATGGACGTCCTTTAGCTTCATCATATAATCTTCCAATATATTCACCCAGTATCCCCAACGAAATCAATTGCACGCCACCTAAAAAGAGCACAGCAATGAGGGTCGTTGCCTGTCCGAAAAATGCTTGTGAACCCGCTAGGCGCATTGCGATCACAACTGGAATAGCCAAGATACTTAGCCCTGCTGATATAAAACCCAGATATGTTGCCACTTGTAATGGGAAATACGAAAAACTGGTTATCGCATCAAGGGCAAATTTAAACATCTTTTTAAACGGGTACTTTGTTTCGCCAGCGTAACGAGCCGAACGCCGGTATTCGACTCCTGTTTGGTGAAATCCTACCCACACAGACATTCCTCGTAAAAAACGATGACGTTCTCTCATTTGCCCAATCACATTAACAACTTTTCTATCAAGAAGTCTGAAATCACCTGTGTCCATGGGGATATCAACATCAGTGATACTATAGATGATGCGGTAAAAAAGCGAGGCGGTAAATAATTTAAACCAGCTCTCCCCTTCCCTCTCGGCACGCACTGCGTAAACTACTTCATATCCTTCACGCCATTTAGCGATTAAATCCAGGATAACTTCAGGCGGATCCTGTAAGTCGGCATCGATGATCACTACCGCTTGACCGCGCGAATAATCTAAACCGGCGGTAACTGCCAGCTGGTGTCCGAAGTTGCGCGCGAAAATCACCGGACGAATACGTTGGTCCTGCTTACCAAACTCTCGGATCGACTGAGTCGATCCATCGGTAGATCCATCATCCACCAAGACGAGTTCCCAAGACTCTCCCGTGGTATCCATGACTTCCCGAACTCTAGTAACAAGTTCAGGTAAAACTTCATTTTCATTATAAACTGGTGCAATTATAGAAAAAATTGGATCAGTCACGTTAATCCGTTAGGCCTTCTCTTGATGAAGTAATGCAAAAAACGGGTATGTGAAATACTCCCTCACGCACACCTGTTTTTTGAAATTTCCAGAGTTGCCGTCTATTCATAATCTTATGTTTCATTCAATTACTCAAGTGGATTGTCTCATACTAATAAACGGATTAACACATCCAACCTGACATCTACATTATAAAGACTTTTTAATTATCAATACATGAACCCGTTTAGTAGAAACCATTCGGCTTCATATTAAAGTATCCCAAATTACATCTGAAGCACTCGCTTCACAGCTTCTAATGATGGTTCGATTACAGGAGCAGCAGGTACAGCTCCCATTGGTGCATTAACATCTTTCAAGCCACTTCCTGTATTGATAACCACAACTGAGTCTCCTTTTTGAATTTGACCCGCCTCTAATGCTTTTTCCAGACCAGCAAAAGCAGTTGCCCCAGCTGGTTCAGCAAAAATGCCGACCCGTCCTAATGTGGCTATTGCATTCAATATTTGTTCATCTCCAACTGTGATGTACACCCCACCTGTTTGGGTCGCGGCCCGTAATGCACGTACTCCATCGCTTGGCATATCGACTGAAATGCTGTCTGCAAGCGTGTGTGCTGACACGGGTTTGATTTCTTCCTCTCCAGCAAAGAATGCATTCGCAATTGCAGCTGAACCTTCCGATTGGACACCAATAATACGTGGTACATTTTCCATCCAGCCCAGAGTTTTTAGATCTTTGAAACCTTTGTGGATGCCGGAAATTATATTACCGTCTCCAACCGATACAAGAATTGACAGTTTAGCCTGCTCTTTGTAACCGATACTATGCAAAAATTCCCATAACTCAAAGGCAGCAGTCTTTTTACCTTCTGCTGTGAATGGATTGTAACCCGTGTTACGGCAGTACCAACCAAACTCCTTTGAAGCTGCTAAAGCGAGGTTGACTGCCTGATCATAATTCCCATCAACCAACAATACTTGGGCGTTAAATACAAGTAATTGAGCGATTTTTGCAGGCGGAGCAGATTTTGGCGCAAAAATCACGGCCTGGTGATTAACTGCAGCCGCCATCCCAGCTAAAGCAGCTCCTGCATTTCCCGTAGATGCCGTAACGACTACTTCGGCTCCTATCTCTCGAGCTCGAGCTACGACTACTGAGCTTGCTCGATCTTTGAACGAGGCCGTTGGATTCGGACTCTCGTCTTTAATAAACAATTCGTGTAAACCTAAAGAGTTAGCTAAATTTGTGGTGGAATAAACCGGAGTCCATCCAGCCCTCCTTAGCGGTGTTCCATACCCTCCCGGATCGGATACGGGTAAAAGGGGGAGATACCGCCAAAGAGATTGTTCTTTAGAGGCAAAGATCCCATCTGGAGTCACTCTCTTTTTGATCTCATCGTAATCCAGGAGGATATTAAGATTTCCGCCATCCTTTGGACATGTATACGTCACTTCTCCTGGCGTATAGCGTGAGTCACAAAGAGAACACTGGTAACCAATAAATTTTTTTATCATTGGACATTATCGATGTAATAGATATGTTTGTTGTTTCCTACATTCCACGTTCGCCACGAATATAGGGAATGGCCAATGCCGCTGGAGCTCCTATGCGTTTACGAACCGCTTCCCGAGAACCGATCACGAGAACGATTATGGTGAATGCGTATGGTAACATCTGCAAAAAGAAGCCCCAATATGGATTGTAGTAGAAGGGATTTGCCAAACCAAATAACACCATGGGTCCCTGGATATCTAATATTAATCGTCGCAAGGCTCCGAAAGCATAGGCACCAAACGCGGCTCTAAAGGGATCCCATTGAGCAAAAATTACCAAACCAATCGCGATCCATCCCATTCCCGCAGTGGTTAATTCGCTGAACCACCCGGGAGAAACCGCTAGGCTGATCGTAGCTCCAGCTAAACCAGCCAGTACCCCCCCTAAGAATACATATAGGTAACGCAAGCGGTATACATTAACACCTAATGTATCGGCAGCCGCTGGGTATTCTCCCACTGCACGAAGGTGCATCCCTGGACGAGTGCGGTTTATGTAATACCAGGAAAATGGAATTAAAAAATAACCAACATACACAAGAACACTCTGATTGGTAAAAAAGATCGGTCCAAGTAAAGGGATTTGTGAGAGTAAGGGAATGGAAAAATTAGGCAGAAGGGAAACTGCTCCGGCTTTGCTCAAACCTTCACCCAAAACAATGCTGATGCCTGCACCCAGGAAGGTAAGCGCCAAACCGCTGACAACTTGGTCAGCTTGAAGAGTTATGGTGATAAAAGCATGAATCTGGCTGAGCAGTCCTGCTGCCAGCATAGCTACCAATACCCCTAACCAGGGATTGCCAGTAGAAAGGGTGACACTAAAGGCGCTCATTGCCCCGACCAACATCATCCCTTCTACACCCAAGTTGAGTATCCCCGACCGCTCGGAAAAGATTTCTCCGATTGTTGCAAAAAGCAATACTGTTCCGCTGGCAACTCCTGCTTGTAAGATTATGATTAGATCCATGGCTTATACCTCCTCCCCTCGACGCATTATCCGTACATCGTAGCGAAGCAAGAAATCGCTGGCGATCAAGCAAACCAGGATGATGCCCTGGATCATTTTGGGAATCCCTGAGGGTTGGATTTCACGTCCAGCTAGAAGTAGAGCGCCGAATAGAATCGATACCAATACAACTGCGAAGGGGTTGAGTTTCGCCAACCAGGCAATAATAATTCCTGTAAAACCGTAACCGGGGGATATTGCTCCCTGCAAACGATGTACAACCCCTGTGATTTCGATTGCACCAGCCAGGCCAGCCAGACCTCCAGAGAGCATCATCACTAGGATGATATTGCGAGCTATATTAATCCCTGCATATTTGGCTGCGCGAGGATTGTCTCCGATCAAGCGGATTTCGTAACCCCATCGACTACGGTACAGGACAAACCACACCACTATAGCCGCAAGTAATGCAAAAAAGAAACCCAGGTGAATTGTCAACCCTCGGAAAATGGTTACTTGGGCGGCATAATCAGCTAACCTTGGTAACCATGCATTGCGCGGGAACATTGGACTCATCTGGAAGCCTCCCTCACTCCAGACAGCGAAGATAAAGAAATTGTTCCACGCTATTGCGATGTAGTTCATCATCAACGTGGTTATAATCTCATTGACGTTGAA
>DAOVXM010000012.1 GCA_030636125.1 Chloroflexota bacterium
CTGAGGAAGAAGAAAGACGGATTGTTCAGGCTAGTATACCTGAAGCTGCTTATGATTTACCGATAGAGGAATCGGGAATCTCCCTGCGTTTCTGCAATATTCTTGGAGGAGCGGGTTTTACAACGATTGGCGATTTAATGCTTCAGATGGAATTGAATAGGGATGTTATCTTAGCCTTAGAGGGAATTGGTCCCAAGGCAATGGAAGAGGTGGATGAGATATTGTCCAATATTACGTTCCCTGAGCCTGAGGAAGAGATTGAACCAGAGCCTGAAGCGGTTGAAGTGGAAAAAGTTGAAGCTTTAGAAGAAACCGAAATCGAGCCCGAAGCTGTAACAGAAGAACCAATCTTAGCCAAGGTAAAAGCTGATACTGAGGAAGAAGAAGTCGAGCCTGTAGAAGAACCGATCGTTGAAGTATCTACGGTAGAAACAGATATAGCAGCTGAGAAGGTTGAAGATGTTTCAGAAGAAGAGGAATCTGCATCTTTCGATGAATTATTCGCTTTAGAACCAGGCGATTTCGAAATGGTTGAGCCCTTGGATGATGACGAAGAAGATGATGATGTAGAGAAAGCGAAGAAGAAAAAGAAGAAGAAAAAGTATGTTGAAATGGAGTATGACCCGGACAAGGATGTTGTGGTAGTAAAGAAGAAACGTAAACGTGCCGGTTCAGAAGACTGGGATGATAACTGGGATATTTGATCCATAAGTATCTGCTGACCTTTGAGATGATATCTGGGTGACGAAAAAAGCGACACGACGTAAACATGTTCCCCAACGCACTTGCGTAGGATGCCGCGAAGTCTTGCCCAAGCGTTCGCTAATCCGCGTAGTTCGGAGCCAACAAGGAATTCAGGTTGATCCCACGGGTAAGTTGGCAGGACGTGGTGCATATTTGCATGACCGGTACGCTTGTTGGGAAATCGGTCTAAGGGGAGCATTAGCTCACGCATTGAAGACCGATATAACAGATGAGGAAATGGAGTGTTTATCAGCGTTTGCGAAGACCTTAACTGAGGCAGAATCCTGAATGGTTAACAATAAGTCTTAGATACGCAAACTATAGCAGAATTACTACGGTATGACGTTGGGAATATTATCAAGAGTAGAACTGATGAAGACCGAATAAATAGTGTAAACCGGTATTCGGTTTACCTAATCCGCTCATTGGGGTGCGGATAACGATGGTAGTGCTATTCGGATTTGATATGGAGGTGCCAAATGAGCGAGAACGGGAATAATTCCAAGACGATTGAATTACCAGCACACATTACTGTTCGGGATCTGGCACAAGCAATAGAAGCCAGCCCTATCGAAGTCATAAAAACATTAATGGCTAATGGGGTGATGGCAAATATTAACCAATTGGTTGACTTCGATACAGCTGCTATTGTTGCTTCCGAAATGGGTTTTGAGGCGACATTAGAAGTTCCAGAGGAAGTGGAAGGCAAAGATATTGGTGAGATTCCTCTGTGGCGACGTTTAATCGCTGATGAAGACGAGCAAAAGTTAGTGAATCGCCCACCAGTGGTCACAATTTTAGGGCATGTCGATCATGGAAAAACTACCCTTCTAGATGCCATTCGCCATACGAACGTAGTGGAAGATGAGGCCGGTGGAATCACTCAGCATATAGGCGCTTATCAAGCTGAGCATAGTGGATATCAAATAACATTTCTTGATACTCCGGGTCATGCAGCGTTTACGGCTATGCGAGCGCGTGGTGCTCAAGGAGCAGACATCGTTATTCTGGTTGTCGCAGCTGATGATGGTGTTATGCCTCAGACACGTGAAGCTATAGCTCATGCAAAGGCTGCCCAAGTGCCAATACTTGTTGCGCTGAATAAAATTGATAGACCTAACGCTGATCCTGAGCGAGTGAAACAGCAACTTGCTGAAGTTGGCTTAGTACCAGATGAATGGGATGGCAATACGCTCGTTGTCCCCATATCGGCGAAGCAGCAAACGGGCTTAGACGATCTATTGGAAGCTGTTGTATTAATTGCGGAGAATATGGATATCCGTGCTAACCCTGAAGGTCGTTTGATAGGCACAATTATTGAAGCAAAAGTTGACAAATCAAAGGGTGTTTTAGCTACCCTATTAATACAAAATGGCACACTTAATGTGAGTGATGTAGTTGTTGTTGGTCAAGCATATGGTCGACTGAAAGCGATGTTTGATTATCGTGGACGACGTGTTCAATATGCCGGTCCATCAATTCCTATATCAGTGATGGGGTTAAATAATGTCCCCCAAGCCGGTGACTTATTTCGAGTGGTCGAATCAGAAAAACATGCGAGAGCGATTGTTGAAGAACGAAAAAGAGCGAAGGATGTCGCTAAAACTGAGGCTAAGGGTACAGTTACGCTTGAACAATTGTTTGATAGCTACCAGGCTGGTGATGTTCGGGAACTGCGTCTGATAATTAAAGCCGATGTTCAAGGCTCGTTAGAACCAATCATCTCATCGCTTAATGAGATAAGTGATGGAGAGATAGCTGTCAACATTCTTCATGCTGAGACAGGGAATATTGGCGAAAACGATATAATGTTGGCGACTGCTTCCCAGGCAATCGTGATCGGTTTTAATGTACAGGCAGATGCGGCAGCTCACCGTATGGCAGATACTGAAGGTGTATCTATTCGCGAATATGATATCATTTACCGCCTTACAGAAGATATCGAAAATGCGTTAAAGGGCATGCTGGAACCCGAAGAGAAGGAAACTGTTATCGGGCATGCTGAAGTTAGGGCAATATTTCGTATATCCAAGGTTGGCAAAATTGCCGGATGTCGTGTTATTGATGGCGAGATATGGCGAAATGCGCAAATACGCGTAATTCGTGATGGTGAAAGCGTTCATGAGGGACCATTAGCATCCCTTAAACACTTGCAAGACGATGTGCGAGAAGTACGTCAGGGCTTTGAGTGTGGAATAGCATTAAAAAGGTTTGATATCTTTGAAGAGGGTGACATTCTCGAGTGTTTTACTATTGAGAAAGTCCCAGTACAATAATCTCGGCAGGAGGGATCATTCTCAGGGGAGATGATAACGAATCGAGGCTAATAGTGGTATCGAAAACACGAACAGAGCGTATAGCCAACCGGATTAGAGATGAACTCTCTGAAATGTTAATTTATGAAGTTTCAGATCCTCGATTATCAGGGGTATCTGTCACTGATGTTACAGTTGATCGGGAGTTAGCCTTCGCGGATATATACGTTTCAGCTCTGGAAGGTAATCAAAGAGCTGAGGATATATTAACTGGGCTGGAACACGCCCGGGGTTACCTCCGCCGGCAACTAGCTCATCGAATTGATTTAAGAACCTTCCCACAGATACGCTTTCATTGGGACCCTACTTTCGAACGGGCGGAAAATATAGATAAATTGATCGCCTCTTTACATGAAGAAGATGACTCCATGGCAGATCAAGAGTTGGGTACAGATGAATAGCCGTTTGCATGTGGGTATTCGCGATAGGGTATTAGAGGCGAAACGGGTGTTGGTCCTCTCGCATATTCGACCTGATGGTGATGCGATAAGCTCTTTGCTTGGTCTTGGATTAGGTCTCCAGGAGATAGGCAAAAATGTGACAATGGTATCTGAAGATGGGGTTCCGGCTAGTTTCAAGCACTTACCAGGCAGCGAACAGGTGGTTAAACGACCTGAAGGTGATTATGACTTAATCGCGGTGGTTGATTGCTCTGATTTACAAAGAGTGGGTAGTGCACTGAATGGATATGCTGCTCCTGATTTAAACATAGATCATCATGTCACGAATTTAAACTTTGCGAAAATGAATCTGGTAGATACTTCAGCAGTGGCGACCACGGAAATCTTAACTGAATACATGCCAAAATGGGGTTTGCCAATAACGCAATCTATTGCAAGTGTTTTATTAACTGGTATGATAACGGATACATTGGGTTTCCGGACATCAAATATCACTCCATGTGCGATGCGTATAGCCGCAAAACTCATGGAACAGGGTGCGGATTTATCAGAGTTATATAATCATGCTTTGAAAAACAAGACATTTGAGGCAATGCGTTTTTGGGGTTCTGGGTTTAACAACCTTGAAAGAAATGGTCCTCTGGTTTGGACGACATTGACACTCGCGGACAGGCGTGCTGCTGGGTATCCTGGACGGGATGATGCAGATCTAATTAACATCTTGTCGTCGATAACGGGTGCTGTAATTTCATTGATTTTTGTAGAACAACCACATGATGCCGTAAAAGTTAGTTGGCGTGCCCAACAGGGAGTAGATGTTTCACAAATCGCGCTGCAATTTGGTGGTGGCGGACATCCAGCAGCTGCAGGAGCAGAGATAGAAGGTTCTTTGGAGAATGTCCGTAATAAAGTATTACAGGAGACAAATAAGCTCCTGGAAATTCACACTCCACTTCATATATAAATGGATGGGAAAAAGAAAATGAACAGTGATCACATAAAAAATGTTGTATCAGGCGTACTAGTGGTAGATAAGCCCATCGGATTAACATCTCATGATGTAGTGCAGATAATCCGCAGGGGGACAGGCATCCGGCGCGCTGGACATACCGGGACCCTTGATCCGCGTGCTTCGGGTGTTTTAGTGGTTCTAATTGGTCCTGCAGTGCGCTTGAGTGAATATGTATCCGCTTCTGATAAACGATACCAGGCTACGATACGTTTAGGGAGTTCAACAGATACATACGATGCTGAAGGTATTGTGACCGATTCATCAACATCAATTGAGGATGTTACTGAAGATCAATTTGATGAAATACTCCAGCAATTCGTTGGTGAGATTCAACAGGTACCTCCTCCATATTCTGCGGTAAAGGTTAAAGGACGGAAAGCTTACGAGATGGCTCGGAAAGGGGAGGAGGTTGAATTACCTCCTCGAACCATTAATGTATATAGCTTGGAAGTATTAGAGTGGTCTCCACCTGAAGTAGTTGTTGATGTGTACTGTTCTTCAGGTACATATGTACGCTCGTTAGCGAATGACCTAGGGACTGAATTAGGATGCGGCGCTCACCTTATTGGACTACGGCGCACAAAGAGCTGGAGATTCACTTTACGTGATGCGGTTCCATTGCGTCGTCTCCAGGAATCCTTCGATGCTGGAGATTGGTATCGGAATTTAATTCCGGCGGCTGAAGCACTAGCCGATTGGCCTATGATTGAGCTGAATGCTGATGAGGTTGAGTTGGTTCGACATGGACATCGAGTGCCAGCCGATTCAGATGCGACAGGATGGGCACGTGCTATCAGCCAACAAGGTGATTTGGTTGCTCTAGTTGAGCTTGATATAGAAACTAGTGAATGGCAGCCACGAAAAGTCTTTTTCCAATCATAATTTTGGTGTATGCAACATTATTGGTCGCTGGAAAGTATCCAACTGAAGGATGCTTGGATAACTATTGGTTCTTTTGATGGTGTTCACCTGGGGCATCAGGCGATTATTCAAAAAGTGGTTACTGGTGCCCACGCCCTAGGTGCTCCAGCGGTTGTATTAACGTTTGACCCACATCCTGCGGTTGTGTTGGGTAAGCGGCCTGAGCCATATTATCTAACTACACCTGAAGAACGCGCAGATCTATTAGGGGGTTTGGGAATTGATGTTGTTATAACTCACGCATTTAATCAAGATGTAGCAGCTATTACTGCAAGAAGTTTTATTTCCCGCTTGAAATCACATATTGGCTTACGCCATTTATGTGTAGGCCACGATTTTGCACTTGGCCGAAATCGGGAAGGAGATGTCACTTTTTTAAGCAAGTTAGGCGAAGAATTTGGGTATCAAGTCGATGTTGTGCCTCCCTTTAAAATTGATGGCAAAGTGGTGTCTTCGAGTAGAATTCGTGCATGCCTGGTTGAAGGAGATGTAGAACAAGCCTTGCATTTACTTGGGCGCCCATACCAGATAAACGGTGAAGTGATCTCTGGTGATGGACGTGGTAAAACCATAGGGATACCTACAGCTAATCTGTCTATATGGTCAAAAAGGGCTTTACCGAACGCAGGTGTGTATGTCTGTAATGCCCATGTAAATGGAATTGTATGGGGAGCAGTGACCAATATAGGTGTCCGTCCTACATTTGAGGATCAATCGGTTTCCCAAAGGGTGGAAACACATATTTTAGACTTTGATGAAGATATCTATGGGCAAGGGGTACTATTGGATTTTCTTTCTTATATCAGAGCTGAGCGGCGCTTTGACGGTGTTGAGGCTTTAGTTGAACAAATCCAAAGAGATATCTCTCAAGCACGGAAAAAATTATCCTCATAAATAAAAGCCGGTGATTGAAATAATCAATCCCGAGTAAATCACCACGGCAAATTCCAAAGAGCATATAATCAGATATGTTTCAATTCCCAGTAAGAGGGTATAATTTGAACTAATTGATCTTGGGATTGGATGGTACTTATGAGGCAGTATTTAGATTTAATGCAACATATACTTGAGCAAGGCGTCAGGAAGGGGGATCGTACGGGTACAGGGACGTTGTCAGTTTTTGGCTATCAGATGAGATTTGACTTAAAAGAAGGTTTCCCATTGCTGACGACCAAAAAAATGTATCTCAAATCGATTATCTATGAATTACTCTGGTTCCTTAGCGGTGACACAAACGTACACTATCTTCAGGAGTATGGAGTTCGTATATGGAATGAGTGGGCAGATGAGAACGGAGATTTAGGTCCCGTGTACGGAGGGCAGTGGCGTTCGTGGAGGACAGCAGATGGGGGAACAATTGATCAAATTTCACAGGTTATTAAACAAATAAAATCAACACCTGACTCCAGGAGATTAATTGTAAGTGCTTGGAATGTAGGAGAGATTGATAAAATGGCGTTGCCCCCTTGTCATACATTGTTTCATTTTTACGTTGTTAATGGAGAATTATCTTGCCAGCTTTACCAGAGGTCTGCTGATGTGTTTTTGGGGGTGCCCTTTAATATTGCTTCATATGCGTTATTAACTATGATGGTAGCGCATGTGTGTGACTTGGGACTAGGTGATTTTGTACATACGTTTGGAGATGCCCATCTTTATCTCAACCATATCGAGCAAACAAATTTACAACTGACTCGCCAACCTTATCAATCCCCATCGATGAAGCTTAACCCAGAAATAAAATCCATCTATGAATTTAGTTATGATGATTTTGAATTAGAACATTACGAGGCACACCCTCACATCAAAGCGGAGATATCAGTGTGATCGTCTCTCTATTAGTTGCAATGGATGAGAAAATGGGAATAGGGATAAATAACCAACTTCCCTGGCATCTGTCCGACGATTTAAAACGATTTAAAGCTTTGACGATGGGGCACCATATAGTTATGGGACGAAAAACCTACGAGTCAATCGGAGGACAACTCCCAGGTAGGACTATGATTGTGATCTCGCACAATCCAGAATACCAGGCAGAAGGTATTCTCTTCGCAAACTCCTTGATAGGTGCCATAGAACAAGCTGAAAAAAGAGGGGAAAACGAGGTTTTTATTGTGGGAGGGGCAGAGATATATGCTCAATCATTGGCAATAGCTGACCGAATATATCTAACCCAAGTGCATACAATTGTGGATGCTGATGTTTTCTTTCCTGAATTTGATCAAGATGTCTGGATCGAGGAAGAATCTTTGTGGAATGATGCCGATGAGAAGAACCAATATCCAGTGACATTCAAGCAATTAGTTAAAAAAATAGACAATTCACTTGACAAATTTGACCTTTAGCGTATAATTCTGCCAATTTAATAAACTAATAACTTCGAAGAGGACTAGTAAGCCTCGATACGGCAGCTCAGAGAGCGGGCACTTGGTGTGATTTCCGCCTGCACGCCGAAGCTGAATGGACCTCGGAGTTGCAAGGTGAAAGTCCAACGGATCAGTAGCCTGTGCCGGATGTGCCACCGTTATCAGGGCAAAGGGTATAAGCTTAGATTGTGTGTGTTGGAAAATAACAGGGACTTTGCCACGAGGAGCTGTTATTGACACTCAATTGGAGTCGTACCCAAATCGAGTGAGGCTGGCCACAATATCCCGTCGCAACACCGACGGGGTTTTTTAATTCGTAGGTAGGCTGCCTAACAGGGGTGGCACCGCGGACCATTGTGTTCGTCCCCAATTGGGACGAGCACTTTTTGTTTAACAGAGTTCCGTAGGTGCGTGTAGTATGTTTTATTTTTTCGGAGTTGACGTCACAAGGAGGTGGTATTGAAATTATGCATGTATGTGGTGCCAGGTTTTCTGAAATTAAGCCTGGATATTAGTTGTTTTGTGAAAGCTACGCAAATGGTAGAAAAAATATTAAAACTTACACTTTATAAGGAGGACTGCAATGTCTACTCGAACTCGCTTTCTACTTAACGAAACTGATCTGCCCCGCTTTTGGTATAACATCAATGCTGATATGCCAGTTCCACCAACGCCTGTATTAAACCCACAAACATTGGAACCGGTAACCCCAGACTTTTTAGGTGTTTTATTTCCCATGGAACTGATCTTACAAGAGATCAGTACGGATCAATATATCGAAATTCCCGAAGAGGTTAGGGAGATTTATAAGCTCTACCGTCCAACACCACTAATCCGCGCTCGCCGATTAGAAAAAGTCCTGGATACACCGGCACATATATACTTCAAAAATGAGGGTGTATCTCCTCCCGGCAGCCATAAACCAAATACAGCGATCGCGCAAGCATATTTCAATAAAATGGCTGGTACCAAAGCCCTGGTTACGGAAACGGGTGCTGGTCAATGGGGATCGGCGTTATCACTGGCGTGTAACTACTTTGATCTTGATTTAGAAGTGTATATGGTCAAGGTTTCATATAATCAGAAACCATATCGTCGTGTAATGATGGAAACCTATGGTGCACAGGTCTTCGCCAGTCCATCTGAGCGTACCCAATATGGTACTTCAGTATTAACCCAATATCCGGATAGTCCCGGATCGCTCGGAATCGCTATATCGGAAGCTGTAGAGGTAGCTGCAACTTCGGGTGGCGCCAAAAAATATAGTCTGGGTTCGGTGTTGAATCATGTGCTGCTGCATCAAACAGTGATTGGCGAAGAAGCACTTAAACAGATGGACTTGGCAGGCGAATACCCAGATGTAATTATTGGGTGCGTCGGAGGCGGTTCTAACTTTTCTGGCCTTGCATATCCATTCCTGCGAGAAAAGATCTTGGATGGACGCAAAACGAGATTGGTTGCGGTTGAACCAACAGCCACACCAACTTTGACAAAGGGTTCATACACGTTTGATTATGGCGATTCTGCTCAAATGGCACCGGTCGTGAAAATGTATACCCTCGGACATAACTTCATACCTCCCCCTATCCATGCTGGAGGATTGCGCTACCATGGTATGGCACCTAGCCTATGTGCCTTGTATGAAGCAGGTTATATTGAAGCTATTGCCGTCCCACAACTGGCAACTTTTGAAGCAGCAGTGCAATTTGCACGTAGCGAGGGCATAATCGCAGCTCCGGAGAGTGCGCATGCCATTCGAGCGGCTATTGATGAGGCTCTAGATGCGAAAGAGAAAGGTGAAAAACGTGTAATTGTTTTCAACCTTTCCGGGCATGGAAACTTAGATATGGCGGCTTACCAGGCATACTTTGCCGGTGAGTTAGAGGATTATGCGTATCCAGAGCAAGCCATAAAATCTGCCATGGAAGAACTACCGACGGTAGAAATCGCGTAAAAGTTGTAAATGAGGATCCTAAGATCAATAGAAATGCCCGGTCCCGAGACTTTTTCTTCGGATTGGCTTGTATAATATTACTCCCATTCCCGCACCAGGGAATGGGAGTGTTTCTTCCCTTGGAAGATATTTGGTTGATCTTCAGTTGAGATGCCATAACCTGTGTCTTATATACTGACTATTAGATCATATCCAACGAGAATTAATTCGGCCATCAGGGTATATTGTACAGCTTGATTCAATAATTTTCGCATGATCGATATTTGGCAGGATTGATATGCAGTAGTGTTGGATTATTCGAAAGAACGATCATATTCCTGATTGTTCTGACAATAATTTGTTGACGAAATCTTCAGTTGCTGTTTGATGACCTACATCGTGTTGGGCTGTCTCAGAAAGGTACCATTTGTGTTCAAGGACTTGGCAGTAAAACTCTGCCGAGCTAATCTCTATTTCATTGATCAAAGGATGAAGTCTCTGGAGTGTTGGCTGGTAAATATTTTCAAGCCAATCATAAGCAGCAGCGCTGAGTGAAGTGCTACGATTTTTCATTTGCGAGAGTGTAGCTTTATGTTCATGTATTTCGTTCATCATTTTTCGGGCTTGCATTTCCTCTGCTTCTACACCAGTTAGGTTAAAAAGATGATCGTGATGGAAGTTTTGATCCGTAACAAATACCCGTAAGCGAAGTTGATTCCCGTTAGCTGTGCTAAATAATTCGACCTCACCAATAGAGAAACCGAGCGCATTTAGTGCGCGGATACGTTCCTGGATGCGATAGTGTTCCTCAGGGTTTATGATATCATCATGGGTTATTTCTTCCCACAGTTTTTGGTATTGTAAGCGGATATAAGCACCCGTCTCACGGATTGTAGGTATATCAGATGTGATACCTAATGACACTAATTCAGCCAGCTCCGCATTAATATTTTCCTCCATGATTTCCAAGTCATGATGTCTTAACGTGGGCGGCATATGGTCTAAATATATTTCTGTTGTTTCTGCGTCTACTAGATAAGCCCTTAAAGCACCATCATCCCGTCGGAAGAGAGTGTTGGAGAGTGAGCAATCTCCCCAGTAAATTCCTGCTAAATGCAGTTGGACCATTAACCCTGCGATAGCATCTAACAAAGAGTCTTGATAACGAACGAGTTGGTTCCCCTTGAAAAGCAACCGGTACGGAATTGAATGGTTTAGGTATCTTGTGATTAACACACTGGCCTGGCCCTGTTCTGTTATTGTTCGCGCATAACCGTGAGGTATAACGCTAGAAAGACGCAACTTTTCCATGGTTAATAAGTTGTTATACTCTTTTTCGGCTAAGTCCGAGGAGAGTTCTTTCAGTGCAAAAAGGGTGCCATTGTAATTTACGAAGACGACAGGATGTCGTGAAAGGCCTCGCGGTACTTCTTCTAATCGCACACAACTATCAGCCCATTTAGTTAAGGGCTGGTTCCAGGGCAAATCCAGAAAATCAGGATTCCCCTTTCGTAGGGTAAATTTTGGTAGGTGATTTATGATTTTCATTGATCGCTCTGAGCAACCGTGCTATCTTCTTGAAGCCAGGACCTTTGAGTGATATATTCAAGGCTTTGGTGCCGGAAGTAGGTGTTGTAGAGGTCCGCGTAATGACCGCCTTGAGCTAGCAAACCATCGTGGTTACCTTCTTCGATTATTTGACCATGATCTATCACGATTATGCGACCAGCAGCCTTAACTGTTGAAAGGCGGTGCGCGATGAGGATGCTTGTGGTATTGGCCAGGATCATATCTAATGCTTGTTGTATCTGCCACTCTGTAAAAGGATCGATACTAGCTGTGGCTTCATCCAGAATAAAGATTGATGGGTTTTGAACGAGAACGCGCATCAGAGAAACCAGTTGACGCTGGCCCATCGATAGCCGTGAACCGCGTTCGCCGACCATAGTGTCCAAACCTTGAGGTAATGTATTCAGCCATTCTCCATCTCCAATTCTATGAGCCATTTCATCAATATCGCAGCGGTCCACATTAGTGGAGCTTGCGTAACAAATATTCTCGATGACACTTCCAGAGAATAGAAATGGAATCTGGGAGACAATACCCAGATGGTTCCGGTAACTAGTCAAATCGAATGTGCGGATGTTCTTCCCATCGATCAATATATTCCCCTCTTGGAACTCATAAAAACGAGCGATTAATTTCGCGATAGATGATTTACCAGCACCAGTATGTCCGACCAGAGCAATGTTCTCTCCAGGCTGGATGTGTAGATTGAAGTTCGTTAAAACGGTTTCCTTTTCTGTATATTGAAAACAGATATTCTCGAAACGGATATCGCCAATCAGGCGAGGTATAGGATTATTATCGATCTGAACGACGGCGGATTCAGCATCTATCAAGGCGAAGGCCCGCTCAGCGGCAGATAAACCGGTTTGTACTTGAGCCCAGAATGCGGATAGATTTAGCATTGGAAAGAAAAAACGGTCCAGGCTCTGGAGAAAAAGGAACCAGGCTCCAATGGTGATCGCACCTTGCGCCGCGCTGAGACCACCGACATACACGAGGATTGCCGTCCCAAGCCCACCTAATGCATTTAATGTTGGAAAAACAAGAGAAAGTACAAAGCCACGTTGGACGTTCACACTATAAGATTGGCGGTTTGCTTCGTCGAATTCTTCGTAAACCATGGCTTCCTGTCGAAAATTTTTTGCTACGGCAATGCCGCTAACCGTTTCCTTAATGGTTGCGTTGACATTTGCCATTGCCCGCATCCCTTGCCTGGTTACTTTTCTGGCCAGTTTACGAAAGCTCAATGCGACCAGAAATATTATCGGGAGAAAGGCGAATAGATATAGGGATAGCCGTAGATCTATAGTGATTAGGACAATGCCTAAAATTATCGCTTGTACGAATTGAGAGAATAGGTCAGTGATGAGCATTGTAATCTGGCCAAAATCTTGGGTGTCAGATGTGATCCTAGAAACGATACGACCAGAGGAATACTCATCATAAAAAGAGAGGTCGTGTTCAGTTGAGGCTTTAAAAGCATCGTGGCGCAATTTTAAAACAATGTCACCGATAACGCGCACAGTTATACGCCGGCGGTACCAGTTTGCACCCCAAGTTATTAATCCAGCAAAGAAAATTGCTCCGGTAAGTAGGATGATATTTTGTGTCGTGACAGTGGTGTTTATCAGGTCAAGACCACGCGAAACAATAATGGGTTGAGCAGCGCTCGCAAACGCAATAACCAATAAAAGTACAGCTATAACCACTAATCTACGGAGATGTGGTGAAAAATAATCCACCATCCGCCGCACTAACTGACGGTCGGTATATTGTCTGTCATATCCTTCTATGTCTAGGTTTGAAAAAAAGCCCATATTAGCTTGATCTGGAGATTAATTCTGTTTTTCGGATAATACCCGATTTGCTCACTAAAGAAATACTATCAGCCAATTATTCACTAAAAATCCTCTGGTATGCTTCCGAAGTATGCATCAATTCATCATGCGTGCCAGTTGCTGCAATGCGGCCATTCCTCAACACAATGATGAGGTCAGCCCAGCGGATTTGAGAGAGACGGTGTGTAATGATCAGGGTCGTGCGCCCACGTGCGGCTGCATATATGGCACGCTGGATTTTATCTTCTGTAGCACTATCAATCGCGCTGGTTGAATCATCAAGGATGAGGATACGCGGGTCCGTGAGAAAAGCACGTGCTAGGGCTAAGCGTTGGCGTTGACCACCTGAAAGGGTGGCGCCACGTTCACCAATCACTGTTTCATAGCCATCCTTGTAAGATGATAAAAACTCGGTAGCCTGGGCGGCCTTAGCCGCCGCTTCAACATTTTCTTGGGTGGCGTTCTGGTGGCCAAAGGCGATATTTTCAGCAATTGAGCGGGAGAATAGAAAGATATCTTGTTCAATGATGGAGATTTTGCGCCTTAATGCCTCCAAGTTCCAGTCACGCACGTCAACCCCATCCACCAGCACCTTTCCAGAGGTGACATCATATGTGCGATTGACCAACTTAACCAGAGATGTTTTTCCAGCCCCTGTTTGCCCGACAATTGCGATGGTCTGGCCGGGTTTAATTTTAATGGATATATTTTCAAGAGCAGGTTCTCCGTCATCATAAATAAAGGTCACATCTTTGAATTCGATCTCACCCTTCATTGACCCAGCGTAACCCTGGGTATTTTGGTCAAGATTATTCTCCCGATTGATCAATTCGAGGATGCGTTTTGCGCCAGCAATTCCTAGAGAGACTTGAGAGTATGCGAAAAGTGATACAAAAGTGGGAAAACCGAATAACTGCAGAAGCCCAAAATAGGCAACCACTTGTCCAATATCCAGCAATCCCGCACGGTAGAGCAATAGTGCTTGTAGTAGACCCCCAGCAATGGCAATAGCCAATAATAAAAGCGGCAGGAAGCGCGCTTCTACATCACCTTGGTGTACAAAAGCATCCCTGTAGTGACGGGCGTTGATGTCAAATCGTTCAACTTCGCTTTCTTCCTGAGACATGCCTTTAACAGTCTCGATCCCATCGATAGCTTCCGCAAGTCTGGTGTTGGTCTGACCGAACGCCCGCCGAACTTCACTAGTGATCGGTCCTAATTCATGTAGGTACTGCCATAAGGAAAGTCCATAGGTAATTGTATATAAGAGGGGGATCAAGATCAGGGAGGGATGTAAGCGTGGTGCGATGATCAGGGGCACGATCAGAAAAGTCGCTGATCCGATCACTAGGTTAATCCCAGGGCTGAACATCAAGTTGATCTCTCGTACATCATTGGTAGCCCGAGCCATGGTATCGCCAACTGGTTGCAAATTATGGAAGGTCATACTCTTCCCGAGAAGGCTGACATATAGCTCATCACGGATGTCGCGTTCCATACGCTGTCCAAGAAGCTCTGCACTGAAATTTCGACCTAGTTGTAAAACACCGCGTAAAACTTGGGAAAAGGCCAATACCAGAGCGATACGGAGTAAGCTTGTTGTAGCAGGCGATGGTTGATCTATTACATTGATAGCTTGGCCAATTAAAATAGGAACTACAGCGGCTAAGCCGGCATTTCCGATTGCACCAATGATCATTGTGATCCATAAGTACCAATAGCGAAATGAGTGATATGTTATCCAGCGAACTGGACCCCGCCGGTCTGGATGAAAGCGATGCGGAAGACTAAACTCTGTTGGGATATGTGTAGCAGTCATAGATCAGTTATTGATTTCTATCAAAATGTGTTGATGCCTTGAACCTGAGGGAAAAAATGGGGTTAATAATCGATAATCTCATCTGGAAAGGGCAGCTCAGAGGCAATTTTAAAAGGCCCATAATTTGGTAAATCTTCTGAATGTATACGGCGCAATCGACCTGTACGCGCTGATATTTTATAATAAAAACCATTGCGGTGGAGTAGTGGGACTGAAC
>DAOVXM010000083.1 GCA_030636125.1 Chloroflexota bacterium
CAATCAACTAGCTCAGAAAGTCATCAATCAGGTATTTATGGAATGCGACCAAAAATGGCGCGGCATTGGCACGATCCCTTCTTCGGGTTGGTGCTTGCGTAGAGAATATTCCGAATATGATGCCGAATGCCGTTTTCAAGTTGAGGGAATACATCCCGAGGAATCGCCACTTTGTATCTCCGGCCAAATACTCCAAGGTTTGAAGAAGCCATATGACTGTACCGCCTTCGGGATCCAATGTACCCCAGAAAACCCGCTCGGTGCTACCATGGTTTCCTCAGAGGGGGCTTGTGCAGCCTATTACCGATACAGGAAACAGTGATGTTGATTTACAGTCAATCCAAGAGGGCGGGTTCCCAAAACGAAACTTAAAACTATGAGTAAAGAATCCATTGAAATGAACGGCCCTGTATGCCCAGTACCAATCAGCCAACATAAGCAGATCATGTTGGGGCATGGCAGCGGTGGAAAGATGAGCCACGATCTGATTGAAGGACAATTTCTACCGCCCTTTGACAACCCTACATTACGTGCAGGTGATGACGCTGGTGTTGTACTTCCCAATAAATATACTCAATTGGCTATCAGCACCGATTCCCACGTAGTATGGCCCATCTTCTTTGCTGGTGGCGATATTGGCAAGTTAGCAGTCTGCGGTACGGTTAACGATGTCGCTATGATGGGTGCCAAACCTCTCTACCTGACCGCTGGTTTCATCCTTGAGGAAGGCTTAGAGCTAGGCATACTCCAGAGAGTAGTTGCCTCCATGCAAAACGCAGCCAAGGAAGCTGGTGTACAGATTGTGGCCGGAGATACCAAGGTCGTACAAAAGGGTAAAGCCGATGGTATATATATCAACACAAGTGGCGTAGGTTTATTACAGTACGATGGAAAAATTAGTGGCAGCCATGCACAACCTGGAGATTTGGTTATCCTTTCGGGCCCCATTGGAGATCATGGCATTGCTGTACTCGAAGCGCGTGGTGAACTTGGTTTTCAAACCGAATTACGGAGTGATATCGCACCACTTAACCATTTAGTGGAGGATATGCTAGCAGTTAGTGATCAAATACACGTGCTTCGCGATCCAACCCGAGGGGGACTGGCAACCAGCCTCAACGAGATAGCTCGCCAGTCAAATGTGGGCATCTTAATTAAAGAGGAGAAAATTCCTGTAAGACCAACTGTTCTTGCTGCTTGCGAGATGTTGGGATTCGATCCGTTGTACGTGACTAACGAAGGCAAACTGATCGCTATCATTGCCGCTGAGGATGCCGGAAAGGTACTTACAGCCATGAAAAATTCTCAATACGGGAAAGAGGCGGTTATTATCGGAGAAATTACCGAAAGCCCCCAAAGACGACTGTTGATGAAAACAACTCTCGGTAGCACTCGAATTGTCGATGTTCTGTCGGGTGAGATGTTACCCAGGATTTGTTAAGTTTGTTTTTTTCACAATTACCCAAGTGTTAAACCCTTCATTTTGGATCTCTATCTGGGCATTTGAGTATGGAAACAAAGCTGCAATATCTGGGGGTTTGATAAAGTGACTACGCATTAACGCCAGTTTCTCTGCAACAGCTATCAATTTCACACTGAAATTTCTTATATCTGGCTCTTCAATGACCAGGCGACCACCAGGCTTCAGTACCCGCCACAACTCGCCAGCTGTCTTGCTGTGATCACAGACATGATGAAAAGCATCCACCATAATCACGCGTTCAAAATATCCATTCGGGAAGGGTAGCTCCTCGGTATGAGAGTTTACCAAGCACAAACCATTTTTTATTCCGGCTTGCTGCAACATTTTCATAGATAAGTCGGCCACAAAAATTGATGAGGTCAGCTCTTTCAACGCGTTCGCGACACGTCCTGTTCCTCCCCCAGCATCCAATAGCGCGCCTGTCGTTGGCAAGTCTATAACCTGGATAAGCTTATCAGAATGATTCAGCGGGATAGCCCGGTCATAAAATGGGGCGAGTAAACCAAAGTGGTCAAGAATCGGCATAAGTTAACGGTAGCTTCTTTTTAGAATTTATAGGGACTGGTATCCACATCTACTTAATGATTATTGGTAAACGTACTTGTACATCTGAAATTGTAACACTCTCAGAGAAATTGACTAAGAGCAAGTTGCGTTCACACTCAGAATAAGTGGTTAAAAATATCTTATTCGATTGAGGTTCACCTGCGGAATCATACAATTGCAACCACAACGTCCCATCCGAGGCTATCGGTATATCTGCTAATACGATAAGATAACCTCCAGGACCAAAAACGGGGGTGTTTCCCGTTATAGCTAGTTGCGTTATCTCACCTCCCGCCAAGGTGCCACCAGCCTCAACAAACAGACCGGCTACTGGTGCACCATCTGGGCCAAATACCTGCCCACCAACACCCATCCAATAACAACTGAGTTCAGGCTGTGCAAAGTTAGCTGTCCCTTGAGGTGTACCAGGCTGGAGCACATAATGAGGAGTAGGAGTGGGTATCGACGTTGGCGTTGATGAGGGCGGAATGGTCTGGGTGGGAACGGGTAATAATTCTTCCGTCTTTTCCGGGGTCGCTGTATCTTGTGCGACTTCGACAAGGGTTGGTGTTGCCGCGATGGGTGTGTGAAAATCATCTAAGGTTGGCCAGCTCGTTGGCACACCCCCTCCACCAAGCAGTGTGCATGATGATAGGCCTAAAACTGCTAGGATGATCAAATCATAATATCTAAACTTCATTCACCTCTCCAATTATTTTGTTGAGCAATTATATAACCATTTATTGAACTCAGGGATAAAAACCATCTAGTCTTGATTTCCTGATGGTATTCAATATTGAATTGGGTACAAGATTTATGCCGATAAAGGCATAAATATTAATGCCAAGTAAACTGTCAAGTGTGCAAGTTGAATTTGGTAGCTAGAGTTGCTATAATTATCTGCATATGATTAACTCAGATTGTGAATAATCCCGAAAATAGATGTGTGTTGTGGTATATACCCCGATGCACTCCAATTTTTGCGGTTTCTCAGATGAGATACCATGGACCAGACCCTGGATCTAAAAAATGTCAAATGAAAATTTATCCCAGTCTTTCATCCTGATCCATCACGACCAATCTCTAAAAGAGGCAAATTCCGAACTCAAGGTAAGAAGAGGTTCACCGGATTGGATACTACTGGTACAACTGGAAGATAGCTCGATCGTAGGGGCACCATTTAGTGCCATTAGTCTGTGGATTCGGGATAGGCAGAGTCTGAATATAGAACTACCAGATTTAATCGAGCACGCATCCAGCCCACTTACCCCGATCGAGGTGTTGGACCAATTCGAGTGCGACCTGCAGCTCGTAAATCAAATGGCAGAAGCCAATCAATACGGACTAGTAGCTATTCAGGCTTTCGGTGATATCGTTTCAATCTTTTTACAAAAGGGTATCAAGCCGGCTGGTAGGGCTTCAATTCCACAATCCCAATCAAACGCTTCACAAACTATACCCTTGGCATCCAAACCGAACGCCTTCACTAGAGCCAAGGAAGTTTACAATAAGTGGCGCATCGGCATTATCATTGCAGTCATTTGGTTTACTGCTACGACCATTGTTTCGTTTATATTCCCACTGCTGCAAACAAATCTTTCTGATTTATTACCTTCATTTTTCCCGCAAGTTATGACGGGAGAATGGAATCTTGTCGTTGCAGGCTTTACTCCTTCTGGAGAGGGATCGGTATCATCTAAAGATGCTAGTCATATCGGCGAGGTTTACTACAACCACTTCGCAAATGAAATCGATAATCTTGGGTCTGAAATTGGTTTACACGTACAGATTCTTGGTCCAAAAGCCACTCCAAATATTTCAGGAATGAAGGCAGAAGATCGGGAAGTAAAGGCAGCCAGGCTAGCAGACAAGATGAAAGCAGACATGATCGTTTACGGTACGATCGAACGTTTTGGAGATGGTTATATATTAAAACCAGAATTCTATGTCAATACCCGCAATTTTTATGAAGCTTCGGAAATGGTAGGAAATCACGTACTTGGAAGCGACATCCGCCTCCTTGGTGTCGGCCAAAAACTTTATTCTCAGATAAATCTGAACAAAGAGCTATCTAACCGCTCACAAGTTCTTGCTCTGATCACAAAAGGTCTAGGATTGTACCTGACACATCAATATGATGATGCTCTGAATATGTTTACCAAGGCTAACACTGACAAGCTTTGGGAGATTGACACTGGACGCGAAGTGGTTTACTTATTCCTGGGTAACGCGGCGCTTAGAGCCAATCAATTGGAATTAGCGTATGAGGCTTATCAATATGCTCTCGCCATTAACCCACAATACAGCCGCGGCTATGCTGGTTTAGGTTCTGCGAATTATCTTCTAGCATTGCCAACGGAGAAGGGTGAGGACTTCCTACCTGATATGGATAGACTGGAACAATCTCTTGAGTATTATGAGATGGCGCTTGAGGCCGAGCACCAACCCGTCACCGCCGATATCCCAGTCAAGGTCGCCTTTGGAAAAGGTGTAGTCTATTTAACCCAGTGGTTATCCGGTCAAGAAACTATGGATCTGGCGGTTGAAAACTTTAAGCTTGTGGTCGAAGAATACGAACAAAAAAATAACCAACGTATGCAAGAAGCCGCTTCTGAAGCGCACGCACATTTAGGTCTGATCGCCCGTCAGAACCAGGACATAGAGACTGCGATACATGAATACAACTCTGCATTGAATTCAGCAACCAATCCAGCCAGGCGTGGGCTTTATTGGTCCATACTGGGAAGCTTATATCAAAACAAGAATGAGCTGGAGATGGTCCTCGATGGTTACAATAATTGTGTTGTTGAATATACAACCGCGATAAAATTAACCACCCAAGCGGAACGACGGGCAGGCTATTGGGAAAAAATTGCTGCTTGCCAGGAGGGCTTGGGAAATAAAAAACTTGCCATAGATGCCCTGGAGCAAGCACTGAGATATTCTATCGAAGGAACCGATGAGTATATCGAATATGAAACCGAATTAATTAGACTACAATCTATTCTGACGGAATAACCTCATTACGATTATCCGATTTCATTCTTCGAACCAAGGCTCAATAAAATACATATCCTCATCACCCTCTGCAATCCAACCTTGCATCCCCTCATCATAGAATGACCACCAGTAAACTCCATCCACGCATTCAGGACCAAAAAAGATATAGATCTGGTACCCTTCTGGGATTTGCCGTAAAATCTCACCAGAATAACCAGGTTTGGCACGAACGTTTAAGGGCCGTCCATCAGTGTAGGTAACACGGGCTGGCATTTCGAATGATAGTCTAGGTCGCATAGCGCCAGGACATGGGAAATAGATTAAATCATCACCACCAGGATTAGATACATCACCGACAGCATGGTAGGTATAGTAGCGGAAAAACTCAAGGTCCGAAGGAGCTGGGGGTAAATCCATCTCAACCAGAAGTTGCCCTTTCCCGTCGATTCGTAGCTCCTGCCAGGCGTAGATATTGCGTGTTCGACCTTGATGAGTATAGACAAACAAGCGCACAGATTCATTTGGGGCATAATTATACAACAACAATAAAACATCATCTTCCAGCTCAACCAGTCGCGGTCCATCAGGCTCTGTTACCGTAACCGCTGCAGCGGAATTTCCACTCGAGCTAGAAAAATCAATCACATACTGCCCAACAAGATCTCCAAAGGTGGGTTCAAATTTATAGATCAACCCTCCAGAAAGGTCGGCTACAATATCCTCCACAACTATCTCTCCATCCGGTCGATATTGAGAGATGCTAACGAACTCATCTGGCGTCAAGCCGCATACCGTTATCCAGGAGCTCCGAAACAGTTCAATAGTTTCGGCGTATTCATAGATGATTTCGGGCGTAGGAAACAACTCATCGCATATATCCACATCCTCCCCATCCCCACCTCCACCTCCCATACCCCCATAAGCTAGCTGTTCAAGGATATCATCAGGTGGAACGGTTAGCCAGCTTGAATCCGAGAAACTGGCTACGGACACCTGGGGTGTACTGGTCGCGATATTGGTTGGAGTATTTTGTGGTGCTACCGTGATTGTATCCGTGGGGCTGGGGGGTGTATCGGTAGGCACTTCATCCGGTAAACTGGTTGGGGGTACCAACGTAACGCCTATATTTTCTGTAGGTTCAACAAGAACCTCTACGGTTACAACAATCACTTCAGGTGTCGCAAACGGTGCCTGGCAGCTTAAGATGGATGCAACCAAAACACAGCAAACAACAATTATGGGAAAAACCCACTTTGATCTATAGTCACTAATGTTTCGCATTTTATCCCTCCTCGAACATGAACGCGTTCACTGTAATCTATTGTCCCCGATCTTATCCAACTCGTCAAGTCAGCTATCAACCACTTATGAGAAACTGACATCAATACTTTCAGGAGGCATTGCGAGCGCTTTGGCATCTGGTTTCAATTATTTGCCAAATCCCGAAAAATTGGTTATCATCCTCCAATCTCTGTTGCACTCTCCTTTAGAAATAGATAAAACTACCTGAGGAAAGACCGATTCACCAGCCCATTAACCTATTCGCAAAGTGCCATCATCGGAACCCGCTATGAACTCAATCAACCCAAAATTCCGGCTTACCCTTCCGTTAATCGCAACCCTATTGCTGATCGCCAGTTATTCGCAGGCCACCGCTGGCACTCAGTCAGAAAAAAGAAGTCTACTCACCACAGCCACACTCATCAGTTCGACCTTGCCAACCATTACCTCCACCCACATCTCAACCGGGATAATAACCACCACCGCTACGATCACAACAACCCCAACTGCCACAGCTACCCCCATGGCCACCTCCACCCCAACCGTCACTACCACCCCCCACCCAACCTTCACCCCGACCCTTTCGGCCACTCCCTCGGCCACTCCCCCACAAGTCATCACAAGAACAGCCACCATAACTGCGACGATAACTCCGACACCACTGGTGGAAGCTGAGATCATTACCCAGAACTCAGGTCTCGAACTGGGATATATATACCTGCCTCTTATCCGGGCTCAAGAACCGCAACCCTTCATCCCACCGGAAATGGAGCTATATTGTAGCGGGCCGAACCAGCCTATTCTTGATAACAACCCTGGTGGATTATCCAGCGCAATCCAAATCAGCGACCCACGCATCATCGCCGACCTCAATATCTATCTCAAAGTTGACCATTCTTACATTGGAGATTTGAAGACATCCCTAACACATATGGAAAGCGGAAAAATGATCACATTATTTGACAGACCAGGTTACCCAGGAAATCCATGTTCAAAGGATGATATCCGCGCCATATTCGACGACGAGATGACCTGGCATGTGGAGACAAAATGCGCTACCTACCCTGCTGCAATATCGGGTAGCTTTGAACCTGATGGACTTTTGAGTTCATTTGATGGCGAGACAATTGGCGGAGAATGGACTCTCAATGTTTCAGATCTAGCGTCCAATGATAGCGGTACACTCAGAGAATGGTGCCTGGTGGCGCAGGTGAGCGAAAACCCACCCCCACCTACTCCTACACCACTTATCCCCCCATTACCCGATCAGAAAATCATATCAGGAGTAAATGGTAAAGGACAGGCATTACCCCTTGACTGTGAATCCCGCTCGGCTGTGGATTGGGCGAACTATTTCGGCAAATCCATCGACGAACTCACCTTTTTCCATCAGCTCCCCCATTCTGACAACCCCGACAAAGGTTTTGTGGGACCTGTAAATGGTGCCTGGGGACAAATCCCACCGAATCCTTATGGCGTCCATGCCGAACCTGTTGCAGAAGTGCTGAGAGACTATGGCTTGCCTGCCGTAGCTCGACGCTCTCTCAGTTGGGATGAATTACGCGCGGAGGTCGCGGCTGGTAGACCGGTTATCGTCTGGATCATAGGTTCAATAAGTTTAAAAGGCTCACTGATGAACGGAGCCCCGGTGTATTACACACCAGCGGACGGACAGCACACAGTAGTCGCGCAATACGAGCACACCGTGGTCGTCACAGGCTATACCAGCAGCTATGTCTATTACTTGAATGGAAGTCGAATTTATCAAATTAACAGTGACAAGTTTCTAGATTCCTGGTCTGCCTTGGGAAATATGGCCATCACTTGGTCGCCCTGAGTAACTCCCCCTGGATCTTGTGCTCGTCGTGCAATTACACAATAAGAACCTTCATAAGGAAAGACACAATTAATAAAAATGATATTTCTTTCTATGTATGATTTTCCTCGTTATCAAATGTCATCATCGATCCAGAGATCATCACCATCATCAATCTCATCCCAATCTTCGAGTTCCGCGTCCTCATTCTCGTCCCAATCGTCTCCTAAGGCGGGATCGTCGACGCGTTTAAAAGTTGTGCACCCGACATCAGGATCAAATTCGACGCGCGCCGCG
>DAOVXM010000468.1 GCA_030636125.1 Chloroflexota bacterium
ATTATCAAGCCGCGAGATGTAGAACCGTCCACTGAGGACATGGTTAACACTGCCGGGTAGAAATTCTTCAACTGTACCGGCATATACCCAACCACCAAAACCACTGGTTGCCACCGGTTTGAGGAATTTCAATAACACGAAGACAGATTGCAAAAACAACAGCCCCAAAGCACCAAACCAGGCGATACTCAGGAACTGGCCGCGCGACAGCTTCTTTTTTGAAGATGATATCGATTCTTGTTCAGCCATAGACCACCTCTGGGTTACAAATTCTGGAATGGATTGTACCCCCCGGGCATATTCCACGGCAGATACAGTTCAAAGCCCGGTCCGCGAAACAGGAAACCGGTCAGTGTAAAAACAATCGCTGATACGAACAACATGGTGAACAATACCAGCATCACCTCGCGAGCGTTGGGTTTGGAGCGCCACAAAACCAGCAGAGGTAACAGTACGATCACCCCCATGATGGTAGCCGGAATAATGTACTGTGGGATAAAGTCCGGCACCACACCCCGTAACAACTCCCGCGGTTGGATAAAATTGTCCGCCAGGATAAATAAAGGCATCACAACGAGCGCGTAGAGGGCTGTATAAAGCGTGAAACGTTTACCTCGCTTGGATGTAAACCAGCGCCCAGCTCCCTCACGTGAATTATCGATATAAGGGATAACCATCACGAACAACACCATCAGCGTCGGCATGGCGACAGCCATCAAAGTAGGATGCCCGTGTTCAAGCATTTCCTGCAACCCCATTAAGTACCAGGGGGCTTTGGCGGGATCAGTCGTTACAATGGGGTTGGCGATCTCCTCTAAAGGCGCGTTGACGCCGAGAGACATCGCCAATAAGGCTAAGGTGACGCCCAGGGTTAGCACCAACTCAAGGATAGCTACCACTGGAAATGAAAAGACAGTGTCATCCGGTCCGTGATCCACCAGCATGGAAGGCGCACGGTGCACCAGTTCCACAAGTGAATAGGTTTTTTTACTGCTCTTACTAAAGGGAGCCGGGGTCTCATTTTCAGCCATTATTGCCTCCTTCAGATAATTGCACCTCATCTACAACTGGTTTTTGACCATCTTCCAACTCGTTCGCTGCCAAGCCACCATCCTTACGAACTCGCCAGAGATGCAACGAGATCAGCAATACGATCCCGGCCGGGATAACCATGATGTGCAAGGCGTAGAAGCGCGTTAGAGCCTGTTGACCCACCTCCGGCCCGCCTAAAAGGAAAACCTTAATCGTGGCCCCCATCAACGGCTCATATCCCGCCACACTGGTACCTACGGTGATCGCCCAAAAGGCCAATTGATCCCAGGGCAGCAGGTAGCCGGTAAAGCTGGCTCCCAGGGTGAGGAGCAATAGGACGACACCGACGACCCAGTTAAACTCTCGGGGGGGCTTATATGCGCCGGTGTAGAAAACACGTGCCATGTGCAAGACGACCACAATAACCATCAGGTGCGCGCCCCAACGATGCATATTGCGCAGCAACTGGCCGAACGGCACGATAGTCTGCAAGGTGACGATATTGGTATATGCCCGTTCCAATGTCGGCACATAATAAAACATCAGCAGCAAACCAGTTAACGAGAGTTCCAGGAATGTTATCAAAGATATAATCCCCAGCCCCAGGGAATAGGTCGCCTTCAGGCTCTTACGGGTGACCTTGACCGGGTGCAGGTGAAAGAAAACATTGGTGGTCATCACCAATGAGCGGTCTAAAGGATTATCAGGCCAGCCATGCCGAAAGAACGACTTCCAAACACGTGATTGGGTTATTGAGTTGACAAGATTGGACATAACATTCTCCTTGCCTTAGGATCGGTGATAAATCATCTAAACAAACGGCGTCCGGTCACCCCATAAAAATCACAGAACACCTGTTGCAGAGGACTAGTACTTTGCGGCGGAAATCCTTGTGCAGTTGAATGTTGATGCGCAGAGTACTTTAAGCTTTGTCAAGGGTGTAGCAATCCAGATTTCGAAAAAAACTTTCATCCTAAACAAAGCACTAATCACTATAAGTTATTACCTCGTCAAACCGGAAAGCCTCCATGGTAATAGCATAAGTTGGACAGCGCTGGGCGCATAAGGCGCAGCGGGTGCAGGCTTCGTCATCTTTCAACATCGCCGCAACGGTTGGGACTTCTTCTTTTGCCCACTCTGAAATTGGCGCACCTAATTGTGCTTCTACCACTTTCTCCAGGGTCTCATCACCCATGATTTGATCGATCCTCACAATTTTTAAACAATCCCACGGGCAAACATCCACGCAACCGTTACAAAGGATACACTTCGTACCGTCGAAGATGGTATTGACACTACATTCCAAACAGCGACTGCCTTGCTCTGCGCCTTCCTCTACAGAATAGCCCAACTCAACCACCGTAATGCCGGTCCTGCGGTCTATTGGCAGAAATGGGACTCGCGTGCGCGGCTTCTTCGTCCAGTCCTCGAACATGGTGTGTCCCGGCAGATCAGTCCATTCAGTGATGGTCTCGGTCTTAAGGGCACGCCCTTGAATGTGCTCTTCGATACCTAAAGCAGCCAAATGCCCATCCCTTACAGCATGGATGATCAAACGAGGTCCATAAGCTACATCGCCACCCGCATAGACATCCGGTGCTGTGGTTTGCCCAGTCTCTTCGTTGATCTGCACCAAGCCTCTAGGTGTGATGACCACGTCATCCGCACCACCCAAGGCTTCCAGGTTGGCTTTCTGTCCAATGGCCAGGATAACGGTGTCGCAATCCATGACTCTTTCGCTATCGGGTTTGAATTGCGGGTTGAAGCGCCCACTCTCATCAAAGACAGAGGCAACTTCAATGACTTCCAAACCAGCCACCTGGCCATTCTTACCCAGGATGCGGTTCGGTCCAACACGAGGGTTGATATCAAGGCCTTCTTCTAGGGCTTCCACGATTTCGAATTCGGAAGCCGGCAGTTCGTCCCATGATTCGAGGGCGATGATTTTTACATCGGCCACGCCTAAACGTAGGGCGGTACGGGCTACATCCAGGGCAGTATGAACTGCTTCTGTTTCCTCCTCACTGCGGAGTTCTGTTTCAGATAGGGCTTCTTGCTGTTCAGCAGTCA
>DAOVXM010000506.1 GCA_030636125.1 Chloroflexota bacterium
CCTTCCGACCTGGCTGAACACAACCTGGCGCCGGTCGATGTAGAGGGTGAACTGGAGCGGGCGAAAAGTGGACTGGGCGAGATACCGCTTAAGGCGCTACCCGAGCCAGAGAGCCACCAGCGGGCTACGCTGGATAACTTGTTCGCTCATTTGCGCGAGAGCGAGTATGACATCCTCTACCTGGTCTGTCACGGCGCAATGGTAAAAGATGAACCCTGGCTGTGGTTGGAAGATGACCAGGGCAAAGTAGGGCGCGTTTCAGGCAGTGAGCTGGTTATCAGGCTGAAAGAAATGGTGGAACGTCCCCGCCTGGTGGTGCTGGCTTCCTGCGAAAGCGCCGGGGCTGGCTCAGGCGATGCGTTGTCTGCTCTGGGACCGCGCCTGGCCGAAGCCGGCATTCCCGCCGTGCTAGCCATGCAGGGCAAAATCAGCATGCAGACCGTGACCGAGTTCATGCCGGTCTTTTTTCAAGAACTACAGCGCGACGGGCAAATTGACCGGGCAATGGCAGTGGCGCGCGGGGCAGTACGCCAGCGGCCCGACCACTGGATGCCTGCGCTGTTCATGCGCTTAAAGAGCGGGCGCCTCTGGTACGTCCCCGGATTTGGTGACGAAGAGGAGGAGTTTGAAAAATGGGCCAGCCTGGCTGGCTTTATCGAGGATAAAACCTGCACGCCCATCCTGGGGCCAGGCCTGATCGAAACGATGCTGGGCTCACGGCGCGAGATGGCAAGTCGCTGGGCCGAAAAACACGGTTTTCCCCTGGCACCGCATGATAGAGAGGTGCTGCCACGCGTGGCCCAGTACGTTATCACCCGCCAGTCACCGGCTTACCTACCGGTGGCCTTGCGAGAGGCTTTGCGGGACGAAATTCTGCGCCGCTACCCGGCTGAAATACCGGACGAACTTCAGCAGGCCAAATCCTGGTCGAACTCCAAGATGATGCAGGCGCTCGGCCTGGTGGCTGAAAGTTACTCGAAGGATAACCCTGCTGATCCTTACCGGATGCTGGCACAGTTGCGCTTACCGATCTATATCAATGCCGGACAAACCGACCTGATGTCACACGCCCTGATCGAGGCCGGCGCTGAGCCAGTAATCAGAATTTGCCCGTGGAATAAATGGATCCCTAAAGAAAAGGCCATCTATGACGAGACGCCCACGGTCGATAAACCGCTGGTTTACCATCTCTTCGGTCACATCAGCGTGGCAAACTCGTTGGTGTTTTCCGAGGACAGGTATTTCGATTATCTGATCGGGATGACCCTCAACAAAAGCCTGATCCCCAGCGCGGTCAGGGCCGCGTTGAGCAGCACCTCGCTGCTTTTCCTTGGTTTTCAGATGGATGATTGGGAATTCCGGGTATTCTTCCGCTTCCTAATGGCACAGGAGGGCCGGGAGATGCTCAAGTTTTTCAGTCACGCCGCGGCCCAAATCGAGCCAGAGGAGGACCGTATTATAGATGTCAAACGCGCCCGCAGGTACCTGGAAGAATACTTCGAAAGCGAGAATATCGAAATATATTGGGGCAGCACTAAGGAGTTTCTAGGGTCATTATGGCAACATTTATAAGGCACAGGGTAGTAACCCTGGTGCAAAGCCCAACGAATAATTATTATTTGACCAGGCTGACCCCAAAACACCAGGCAAGGTAAAACATGGCCTCTCCACCTAATACAGTAGCCAATCCATACATCGGCCCGCGCGCCTTCCAGGTGGGCGAAAAGATCTATGGACGCCAGCGTGAAACGGATCAGTTGACCAACCTGATCATCGCTGAGCGTATTGTGCTGTTGTATTCCCCCTCCGGAGCAGGTAAGACCTCCCTGATCAGAGCCGCCTTGATCCCGCGGTTGTTGAAGATGAAGTTCCAAGTGCTACCGATTGTGCGCGTCAACCTGGAAACGCCAGGCTCTAACGCTGGGGAAAAGGGGGTAAACCGCTATGTGCTCAGCGCCTTACTTTCCCTGGAGGAGGACCTCCCTGCCGAGAAGAGAAAATCCCCGCAAGAGTTGGCTAAGATGCGCTTGCCAGACTATCTGGCGCAGCGGGAGGGTCCTGAAGATGGCCCAGGTGTGGAGGTATTGATCTTCGACCAGTTCGAGGAAGTCTTGACCCTCGACCCCACCGACCAGCAAGCCAAGAGAGAATTTTTCAGCCAGCTCGGCGAGGCGCTGGAGCAACCCAACCGTTGGGCGCTGTTCTCGATGCGTGAGGATTTTGTGGCCGCTCTGGATCCGTACCGGCTGCCAATCCCGAGCCGCTTCCACAACACCTTCCGCTTGGACCTGCTGGGCAAAGAGGCTGCCATGCAGGCTGTCCAAGGACCTGCCCAACAAGCAGAGGCTGAATTCGAAGAGGCAGCCGGGGAGAAGCTGGTGGATGACCTGCGCCGGGTGCGGGTGCAGCGCCCGGATGGCTCATTGGAGGCCCAGTTGGGACCCTACGTCGAGCCGGTCCAGCTTCAAGTAGTGTGCTACCGGTTATGGGATACTCCGAGGTCCAACCAAAAGCAGATCACAGAACAAGACCTGGCAGCCTTCGGACAGGTCGACCAATCGTTGGTGGACCAATCCTTAACCGA
>DAOVXM010000101.1 GCA_030636125.1 Chloroflexota bacterium
CTATTTGACCGAGGAAGTCCTCAACAGACAGCCGGATGATATCCAAGGGTTTTTGCTTCAGACCTCCATCCTGGAACGACTGAGCGGCGATTTGTGCAACGCGGTCACCGGGCGTACCGACAGTCGTACCATGCTGGAACGACTGTTCAACGCCAACCTGTTCCTGATCCCCCTGGATGATGAGGGGCAATGGTATCGATACCATCAATTATTTGCCGACTTACTGCATGACCGTCAAGAGACGCTCCAGGTAGCTAACACGGCCGGGCTTCACCAGCGCGCCAGCCATTGGTATGCCCAGGAGGGTATGGTCAGCGAGGCCATCCAGCACGCACTGGCCGCGGGGGACTATGCCATGGCGGTGAACCTGATCGAAAGCCACGCCATGGATATGCTCATGCAGTGGCACTTAAAAACAGTCGAGGGTTGGATGCGGTCGATCCCAACGGATTGGTGTGCGGCTAGCCCTAGAGCTAACCTGGCCTTCGCCTGGATGTATTTGATGCGCGGAAACCCCGCACAGGCAGCTCCCTACCTGGAACGGTTGGGTACATTGTTCTCCGGCCCCCAGAATGGAGCCCAGACAGGTGTAACTGACCCCTCACTTGAAGCCAGATGGCTTGCCTTGCAATCCATGCTGCTCAACGCGCATGGAAAACCAGTGGAGAGCATCCAGCTGGCCAAGCGGGCACTGGAGATCGTGCCCCAGGAAGACGGACAGGTGCGCAGCATGATCTATCTGGGACTGGCCAACGCCTACCAGCAGTTGGACGATTATGACAATGCGGTGGGTGCTTTCCAGAAGATCATCCAACACGGCCAGGCAGCGGGAAATTCTGTCACCGAACTGCTGGGAATTTCCGGCCTGGCTTTATTAGCCATCCAGCACGGACAATATCATTTTGCATTCGAGATAACCTCCCAGGGGATTGACCGGATTGAGCGCTCGGGCTCATTACCCCCCATCAGCACAGCCTTATATGGAGAGCTCGGCGTGATCTATTACCAGTGGCATCAGCTTGAACAGGCTCACAGTAATTTTATCCGCGCCATCCAGGTGAGCACCCTGAGCGGTTACAGTGACGCCGAGATTTACTACGGGGTGATCCTATCACGCCTCTTCCAAATAAAAGGAGACCTGGATGCCGCCGCCCGGGAGATCCAGAAAGCCGTCGACCTGATGCAGGTCGAAGCACCTGCCGCGGTTCGGGAAGAAGTCGAATCCCAGCAGGTTCGCATCTACCTTGCCCAGAATCGTCTCGCTGCTGCTGAGAGGGTGCTCAAAGGACATGGTTTCTCCTTTCGGGAAAAATTTACTTTCCCTGATCTCGCACCCGGCCAAAACATCACCCGACCGGTTGGCCTGCTGTACATCAGTGCCTTGCGCATCCTGCTGCACCGGGCCATCGTAAAGCATGAACTGGCTAGCTTGAAGCCGGGGATCGAGCTGGCCATCCGCCTGATCGAAGAAGCGCTTCTGCACGGATACATCCCCTTTGCGATTGAGACGCTCCTGCTGCGCGCCCAAATGCATGCCGCACTCGGGAACGACCAGGCCAGCAGGGGAGATTATATTCACGCCTTGGAATTGGCCGAGCCAGAAGAGTTCATTAGCATTTTCCTTGAAGAAGGACCCCTCGTTGTCGAGGCCCTGGCGGACATGCTAAAGCGGGGCGAGCTGGGGAATGTTCAACCGGATTACGTCGAGAACATCTTGGAGGCTTTTTCCGGCCCGCAGCCGTCCGCAGGTGTTGAACCGGTGGGTCCGATAACAGCCTTAACCGAACGGGAACTGGACGTGCTGCGCTTGATGGCCGAGGGACTGAAATATGAGGAGATCGCCAAAAGGCTTTATATCTCCCTGAACACGGTACGCACCCACGTTAAAGCAATTTATGGCAAGCTTGACGTGAACAACCGCACCAAAGCTATTGAGATGGCAAAGCAACTGCATATACTGTAAGCTCCCCTCCGAAGTTAAATCACATCATTATTCCAGTGCGGATCACATGAAAATGTGATCCGCGTTTGTTTATGCTTGGATATGATGACGGTGACTGAAAGATTTAGCTGCAAAGGAGCTGGACAGTATGTACGACATCTGTACCTACCAGATTGAGGTGCAAGGCCAGGTGGATGAGAAGGATCTCAATGCCATGAGCCCACTCCAGATGAGGGTAGTACGGGTGGATCTGGGAAGGACACTTTTCTCAGTCCACGCCGATCAGTCGGGCCTAATCGGGCTGATGCGCTACTTGCATGGACGGGGGATCGTGCTCTTGTCTGTGCTCTGTGAACGATCAACTTTAACACGGTTATTCCCAGAAAATATTCGTGAGAATTCGTAAACTCCGTGAATATCTGTGTCCTATCAAAAACTACATAGGCAATCTACATAAGAATGAAGGAAAATAAAATGTCGCCAACAACAATAAACCCGGAGACTAGTATCGGCAACGATGATTCTAGGTGGACAACGCTCTTTAAAATCGCCGGCGTATCAGCCCTGCTCGCGGTAGCGCTTATCCCACTCCAGATCATCGTCTACGCCATCTGGGGGATACCTGAAACAGCCATCGAGAGCTTCACGCTATTTCAAGCCAATAAGCTAATTGGGCTCCTGGTCCTTGAATTCCTCTATCTTGTTAGCAATATTCTCAGCATCCCGATCTATCTCGCCCTCTACATGACTCTCAGAAGAGTGGATCAATCCGTCATGGCCATCGCTACGGTCCTGGGGCTTATTGCTATAGCAGTCGTCTTCGCCGCCAGGCCGACTTTCGATATGCTTTACCTCAGCGAACAATACGCAGCAGCAACCACAGAAGCACAGAGAGCGATCCTCCTGGCAGCAGGGGAGGCAAAGCTCGCTCTCGTATACGGCACTGCGCAACAAGTGCATTACTTCCTCGGAGCCGTTGCCCTACTGTTAGTCTCAATTGTCATGCTGCGCAGCGATATCTTCAGCAGAACAACTGCTTATGTGGGCATTATTGCCAATGTGCTCGTATTCGGTCTGTACGTGCCAACGATCGGTGTCTACCTCTCCATTTTTTCGGTCTTTCCCTTTTTGACGCTATGGTTAATCTTGATCGGTCGCAGGTTTTTACAGCTAGGATCTCGACAAAATGAGGTACCCCCAAGGAACGATGTTGTACCCGAGACCCGCTTGCGGGCGAAAAAGGAAGGGGTATAAACGATGACCCAAACCAGTACCAGCCGCCGGCGCTTTCTCAAAACAGGCTGCCTCACCGTGGCAGCCGCGGGCCTGACAGTCTGCGGTGTCAGCCTGGTCGCCCCTGACCCACCCCCTATTGATACACCATCCTTTAGCTATGGAGGAAACACCATGAACAACCGCCTTTTAGTCACCTATGCCACCTACGCCGGATCTACCGTCGATGTAGCCGCTGCAATCGGCGATACACTCGCTACCAGCGGCTTTTCCGTGGATGTCAAGCCCATCCAAGAAAATCCGCAAGTCGATGGCTACCAGGCTGTGCTGATCGGCAGCGCCGTCCAGCATGCTAACTGGCTGCCCGAAGCGATCGATTTTATTAAATCCAACCAGGATGCTCTCAGCCGCTTGCCGATGGCACTGTTCTGCGTCCACATTCAAAATACGGGGAATGACCAGACCAGTCGGGTGAACCGCTTGGCTTACCTGGACGAGGTGCGCCCGTTCGTGCGGCCTATCGCGGAGGGATTTTTCGCAGGCAAGTTTGACCGCCGCGGCGCCGAGCTGCTCCTGCCAGGATTCCTACCCCGACTCGTCCCGCCATTGGATTTTCGCAATTGGGGTAAAATCCGCGCCTGGGCCGAAAGCATCCACCCGCTGCTGCTTCAGTAGACTTTACTGGAAGGTAAACCATCCCTGCTCGGTACGATTGTGCACCTTACGCTTTGTCAAAAGCATTGGAACAAATTCCCCCTAACCCCTAATCCGCCCACCGGATCAAACCCAACCTGGGTCACCAGATACCCGGCAGTAAGCGGTAGAGAACCTGCTCTGCATATTCTTTGTACTCGTCATGTTTGCCTCTCCAGTATCTCTACCTTCCCCTGCCCTCCATCGATGCGCACCATGTCGCCGGTCTTGAGGCGCATGGTGGCATCACCACAGTTAACCACCGCGGGGATTCCCATCTCACGCGCCACGATCGCCGCGTGGGAGAGTGGCGCACCAATATCAGTTACAATGCCCCCCAGGCGAGGAAAGAGCAGGGTCCAACCAATATTGGTTTGCGAGGTCACCAAAATCTCGCCTGGTTGCAGCTTTGCCCCTTCGTCTGGGCTCTTCATGCAGCGCACCACTCCCTCGACCTGTCCAGCCGAACCCGGCATACCCAGGATCACATTTTCGCGGGGAGGTTTCAGGGTTAGCTGCTGGAGATACCCGTGAGAATCAAAGACGCTACTGCTGCGTTGCGGATCTTGCGCCCACTGGAAGGGATCGAAGCGTCCCCTGATAATTAACGGGTAGGACGGCAGGCTTTTATATCGTTCGTAGGTCTGCTGCCGCGCGGGGATATAAGCCGTGTGTGCATCTTTACCATCCAGCAGGTCAAGCAGCTCTTCGATCGTCAGGAAAAAAGCGCCCTCCCCAATTCCCGTCAGTTCGCTTACGCGCAGCGCCCAGGTGCGAGCCACCCAGACCATGCGGGTTGTCTCCGAACGCACAGCTTCTCGTTTGCGTATGGCACTGGCAGCCCGTTCCAGGCGCTGCCCTATCGACTTAACCTTGCGTGGATAGCGCCCTTTGAATCGCTCCCAGGCCGCCTCGTATTTAGCGCGCTGCGTTGCCAGTAGTGCTTCCCCATCTACCGCTGATCGGGAGAATTCAGCCAACTGGTAGTCCAACCAGTCCGGGTCCTCGAGAGGCCTTGGGATGGAGGTCTCCATTTCGAGCGCACCCCGGTGCCCCCATGCCTCCAGGTACGCTTCACGGCTTATCTCACCACGAGTCACCTTTGCCAGGCCCAGCAATGGTCCCAAGCTTGGCAGCAGCTCACTCTCGCTGCTGACGTTCGACAGCAATGCATCTGCGTCCTGCGCGCCAACCAGCTCGATCAGCTCGCGACGCAGCCTGCCGCTAAGCTCTCCAGCTTGCCAGGCTGTCGCGATAACTTTCCAGAACGCCTGAATGCTATAGGGCAAAATCTCGTCAGTTAGCAGCGCAGCCAACTCGTCCCTGCTCTCTATGGCCTGGATGCGCTGGCAGGTCTCCCGGCACCATACTGGGTTCTCGCCAAGGAAAACCTCCAGGTTTTTTAAGCCATCCTTTTGTTTCTTACGCATGCGCAGGGCATTGGGCAGGATGGAAAAGAAGTTCACCCCCGGTAGAGGCACCATATATTGATCCATGTTCTCCATGTACTCATCGCGCACACCGCCCATTTCCCTATTCAGGTCTTCAATATTCCGGCCCAAGGCGCGCATCATGGTGGCAAATACAGTGATATTCTGGTATGGGCGACCGCCGATATTACCAGTCGAGGAGTATCCGGGAACAATGTTCAGTTCGTCAAACATTGTTCTCACCAAGGACCATGTGAAAGGCGTCATCACTACAGACATCGCCTCGCCAATATTGACGCATGACCAGACATAATCCCCAGTCAGGCTGTCATTCCACTCGCCATTGATAGGGTTGAACCCTTGCAGGGTGGTAATCGGCCGGGATTGCAGCAAATACACCTTTTTTTCAGCGATAGCCCACTCGATATCCTGCGGCCCTCCCAGCTCTCGCTCGACGCGTTTAGCCAGCTTGAAGAGTGCCTTTGCATAGCGCTTCAGCTCGGCTGGACCCTCATAGCGGCCGCGTGGTCTCTCCAGAGTAAAGGTGTACGGCTGCAGCTCACCAGCCACCAGCCCTTCACCGCTTCCATGCACATAATTGCCGCTCATCACACTACGGCTGCCCGTAAGCGGGTCCACCGTGAAGAGCACCCCTGAAATATCCGCTGGGATCATAGGCTGGATGACGACCGCCATATCCTGGGAACCCTCCAGGTTTTGCGCCTGACTATAAGCCTCCACCCGTTCGGAATGGCGCGACCCCCGCACGGTGTGTATGGCCTGGCGTACTTCATCATCATCGCTTACGCCCAATACCGTCTCGAACTCCCCAGCGAAGGAAGCCCCCGCCGAGTCTTCGCCCAAAGCAGACGAACGGACCGCAAAGGGGGCTCTCTCCTGCGCCCTACCTAAGCGCGCCAGCTGCGCCCGTATCTCCTGCCAGGCCCCTGCTTTCAACTCGTCGCCGGCAAAGGCCTCTGGCAAAATAACGAAACCGTCCGGCACAGGGTAGCCGGCCTGGTAGAGCCTGGCCAGCGTGGCACCTTTGCCTCCGGCAGAAGACCACTCATCCGCTGCCAATTCACTGAACGATCGCACTGCATTTAGCATTTCTCCATTATACACAATCTGCATACCTCCGCTCGGTAACATTTAATTTTGAACGGACACAGGATCCGGGTTAAGACCTGACGGGTTTCTACAATGATCTTTGACCGGCATCAAGCCTGTTCTTGATCAGATTTTTGATAGGATGGTACCGATTAAAACCCGTCAGGTCTGGTTCTGGCGTCTGATTAGAACAGCCATTTTTCCGGAAACTGTGTGAAAAACTCGATAGCTGGATGGAATGAATTTTTAAGTTTCCGGGAAATTCACACCAACCAACTCGAGATAGCGCTATTTAATCTGGAAAGTGGGGGATTTGTCATCACCCATATTGGGGGATTTCGAAAGGGGAGCGTCCTAAAGCTGCGTGTCACAAAAGGCAAAGGGAAGGATGATAGAGCCAGTTTTTCAACTGAAAAGGTTTCCATTCATATTAGCAACCCTTTGTCTGGTTTTTTACCTGCATATGAGAAGTTCTTAATGACTTATAAGATCAATTTTGTTATAATTCAAAGTCTCAACCAATTCAACCTATTATCACAATAAGGAGAACCAACCATGGCAAATTTTGTATTACTCTATACCGGTGGCGGCATGCCTGAGGATGAAGCCGAACAAAAGGCCGTTCTGCAAGCCTGGGGAGCTTGGTACGACAAGCTCGGAAACGCCGTTGCAGATCCAGGCAACCCCTTTACCCCAGTCGCAAAAAGCATAGCCAGCAATGGGACAGTTAGTGATGGTCCTGGCACATTGGGTATGATGGCCAGTGGGTATACCATTATCACGGCTGATTCGCTTGACGAGGCGGTCGTGATGGCCAAGGGCTGCCCGATGCTGGATGGTGGCGGGCAGATTTCGGTTTTCGAAATCTTCCCAGCGATGTAAGCCAAGCTTTTCCCATAACAGCCCCAATTTCTTGGGGCTGTTACATTTTATCTAAATGCCACTTCACACTTACATACCAGTGAGCGCGCGCTGCACAAAGGCTAACACCGCCATGATCAAGAAAAGGATAACCGCGGCCACCATCCAGGTACGGCCGGCGTACGCAGCCACTCCAAGCAACCCTCCGGTAGCCGCAAAAAAAAGCATGACATAGCTGATCACCATCCAGCGAACCTGGCGAAAGTCAACCATATATATATAATCCAGCAATAACTCCACCAACAGGAATACCAGCATCAAGCCAATTTGCACATAGTACAGCACTGGTCGTCCAAGCTGCGGGGCCTTCAGCAGCAGATAGACCAGCGGTATCACCGAGAAAAATTGAAGCGAAGCCAGCCAGTGCCCAAATTGAACCCTTCCAAGGAGCCTGAAAATGATCATCAGGATGTACAGGCTATACAGGCTTACAGTCACGACAGCGCCTAACAGATTCGCTTTTTCTAGCATGCTAACACTCCTTATATCAGGGCTGGACACCTGTGAGGAATAGGATCCCCAGTATTTCCATCGCCGAAATGATCCACCTCAAGTTCCTTGTTTTGTTTCTACGTCTAAAACCAGTATAGAGATCAAGTCAAGATGTGTCAAGCAACTCACCTTATTACCAGATTACGCCGTGGACTGGCGCGCCCAACGAAAATGTCAGGCCCTCCACAAAATATC
>DAOVXM010000078.1 GCA_030636125.1 Chloroflexota bacterium
CTACTCAGCCTAGGGCAGGGAGAGCACTTCTCACCGCTTGAGTAGTCACGTTCCAAAAATAATGAAATCCAACTTGGGCGCCTCCCCTGCGCCCATTATCACGCTAGCACCAGTGCAGTTGGGGCTAAACGAATCGATGGTCTCTGTTGTCTCCTGTCCAACTGCTTAAAGTGTTGCGCCATTATTACCAAAAAATCGAGTTATTTTCGCCGCGCAACACTAGTCACAGCTAATTATTCAAGATGGCAGGAAGGATGCTCGATTACTCGCCAATATCTTGGGCTTGTGTGTTCTCGGCAATCTGTTTGGTATGGTCGGCTATCCGAAATATCACGATCACAAATTCAAAGATCACTCGCACGATCACGATATAGACAAATAAAACCAGTGGCGCTATTATCAGCGCGGATATACCAATCGACAGGCTGTTAGTAAAAGCTGCAATGATCCCCACAATTGCCGCGACTACTGCTAATCCAATGGCAACCAGGTATAAAACGCGAATAAGCGTTTCGCTGACGAATCGTGAAAATGAAAAGTCAAATAAAGCTCCAATAAAGCTGGATTGATTGAAATTTTGCATGATTTATCTCCTCGAATATGGTTTTGATTGGCCTATCTTTCTAAGCAGACCTACCGTGACAATGTTTATATCTTTTCCCGCTTCCACAAGGACATGGATCATTACGCTTAGCTATCGCGAAAGCACTCTTAAGATTCTCTTCCTGGTCATTTGCGATGATCTTCGTAATCTCAGATGGCGCACGATTCTGTCGCAGCAAGGTCGCCATGATTTTCATGGGCCGGTCAACATGATTAAAGAAGGCTCTATAACCTGCGCAGAGATAATTCAATCCCGGGTCGCCGTCGGGTGTATTAATGAATCGGTTTTTTGGGCAACCACCATGGCAAGCAAAGCGCACCTCACACTCCAGGCAATATTGCGGCAGCGTATCAAGTTTATCCTGGCCGAACTTGCGCTGTTTATCCGAGGCAATAAGATCGATCATGTGTTCCTCTTTGATATTACCCAATAAATAATCAGGCTCTACAAAGTGATCACACGCATACAGATCACCGTTGTGTTCTAGCGCCAGCGCATTGCCACAGGTGGGAGCGAAAACACAGACCGCACCCGGTTGCCCAACCCAGGCCCCTAGAGCAACGTCAAACATTTGCACGAAGACCTCTCCCACATCCCGCCGAACCCATTCATCGAATATTTCGATTAGGAATTTGCCATACTGTTCCGCTTTCACCGACCTATCTGTGACTTGATTCCCTTCCTGAAAACCAGTTGCGTTATCACGCTCCACGATTGGGATGAACTGAATAAATTTAGCGCCGAGCTCATCTCTAAAAAACCGATATACCTCTAAGGGATAATCCGCATTGGCAGCATGCACGGTGGTCAAGATATTAAATTCGACATTGTGTTTCTTCAGGTAACTCAAGCCCCGCATAACCTGATCGAAGGTCCCCTTGCCGCCTTTATCCACCCTGTAGGCGTCGTTCAGTTCCCGGGGGCCATCGACACTGAGCCCGACCAGGAATTTGTGCTCGTGGAAGAACTCACACCATTCATCATCCAGCTTCGTGCCGTTGGTCTGGATGGTATGTTCCACGGTCATGCCTGGCTTTTTATATTTATTTACGTATTCGATCGAGCGGCGGAAGAAATCTAAACCCATCAGGGTTGGTTCGCCGCCCTGCCAGGCGATCGTCACCTGAGGCACCTGTTGGGCTTCGATATACTGCTTGATATATTCTTCCAACAGTTCATCCGCCATGCGGAAACGGCTGCCGGGGTAGAGCATCTCCTTCGAAAGGAAGAAGCAATATTTGCAATCCAGGTTGCATACCGCGCCAGTGGGTTTGGTAAGTAAATGAAAGGCCGGGGGAGCGTTAGCGGGTATATTCATAATTTATCCAGAGTTGATAAGGGGTATTTTAACACAAGCCGAATAATGAAGAGATATTTTTTTCGGTACGGCTCAAATGAAACATACGTTGGGCAGGTTTAATTACTTTCGTCACTTTCAACTTCTTCGGAAGACGTTTCGCGTTCAAGGAGTAATTGTTTGATCTCCGCAACTTCAGCCTTAAGCTCAATAATCTCTAATTTTGTGTTTTGGGAGGAGAGAAATGTAGTAGCAAGGTAGCTGATAATTACACCATACATAGCAACCCCAACAATGATCACGATTGCTGCAATAAATCGTCCTGTTTCGGTAACAGGATAATAATCTCCATAACCCACGGTAGCAATGGTGACCAAAGCCCACCATATGGCTTCCTCACCTGTAAGGATATTTCCGCCGGGAGCCTGGCTTTCGATCCGGTAAATAATCAGGCTGGCCGAGATGATCACCAGGAGCGCAAACAGGGTTGTGGAGAGCAAAGCGCTTTCGGCGCGACGCCCGCGAAACTGGCTTTCAACCTCGCTTAAGCGCACCCTACGCATCCTTCGGAAGCCACGCACAACCCGAGCAATACGCGCAAAGTGTAAAATGGTTACACTCGGAATACCGCCCAGAAGATCCAACCAACCCCACTTTAGGTAGCTTACTTTATCCGGTTCACGATACAGGCTACGAAAAAAGTCGAATAGAAAAATTACACTAATTCCAGTATCAATTCGGATTAAAGGTTGCCTTAGTTGAGCGGGGATCGGTACAAAGAATATAACCAATAACCCGATGATCGACAGGATCGCCACCACCAAGATGAATATCTCATAAGTTGTATTTATTTTAGCCAGATCGGTAGAATTTTTTGGACCTTTGAGATTACTCTCTTTATTCATTGAACATCCGGTTTTATGTTGGAAAGTGTAAATATATCATTACTAACCATAAGCGACCTTGGAGATGTCCTCCAAGCTTAGAATTGATTTTTCCAGGTTGAGGACACGTCTGCAATTATAGTTATCTTTAGAATGATATGCAAGCATTAAATCATGAAGCCCCGCATCATCTACGGGGCTTCTTCACGTAATTGTAAAATCCTAAAAAATGTACAATCCAGCGCTCTTACTCTTCTTCTGAGTGTGCAAAAGTTTCGCGCAATTTGGCTTCATCTTCCTTCGAGAGCGATGTCTGGTAGACTTCAGCATCGAAATCCTTCAATCCATCGAGCACCTTGTCGGTGGTAGCTTCAATCACCAGCAAGAAGAGTGCCGAGTTGCCCGGTTCGATCGCTTCGCCGACTTCCTTGATGAATTTATCATCAACGCCGGTATCTGTCATCTTACCAGCCAACGCGCCAGTGGCGGCACCGATCGCCAGACCCAGCCACGGAGCCCAGAAAAGCAGACCGATCAACAAGCCCCAGAAGCTTCCGCCTAACGCCCCAGCACCAACCAGGCTGACAGCCTGCTTGACCTTAACTTTGCCATCTTGCTTGCGGATAACAACAGCAGCGTCCTCGAGCGTAATTAGTTTTTCCTTCTGCATTTTCACCAGCGCATCGCGCATCTCTTCGGCGCCGGTCTCGTTTTTGAATGTAAAAACAATCAGGTTACTCATTTATTTCTCCTTAAATAGTGAATTTTCAACCAGGCCATATTCTAACACATCAGAAAGTCAATTCCAGAGAAAATCCACCAATGTATATAAGAAATATATAAGAAATCAAAGAGTCAATTTAGTGTGCAATAACCCAAGGTCGTTTACCTAATCATCATCAATGAGAACCAGTGACAACAAGAAAGAAACCATACTGACGATGAGGGCACCCAAAAAGGCTGCCCAAAAACTCTCGATATAAAATCCAATGCCAAGTAGGTTAACCGCGATCCATGAGGAAAGCCATAAGGTAAAAGCGTTGATGGCCAGCAAGAACAAGCCCAATGTGGCGATAATACAACCACAGGACAGAATTTTGAGAATTGGACGGATGAGCGCGTTGACCAGACCCAGGACAATGGCCATAACGCTGTAAGCAATCCAGGCTTCTGAACCCTCCACATGGATACCCGGTACGACCAGCGCCGCCACAACCAGTGAGACCACAATGATCAGCCAGCGTAAGAGCAATCTCATAAGGCCATCACCTCACTTGAAGATAGCTTTTAATCAACCTCATCAATACCAGGATGGGTAATTGTCATCTGCAGGGTCGTTGGTCATATTGGTTTGTTGAGACCCATCCGCATTCATGGCAAATATCTCATTATTACCGCTACGATTTGATGTAAAAGCAATCCATTGACCAATGATAGCCCAGGCAGGATAAGAGTCCTCAGCCGGATTATTGGTCAAGTTACTTAAACTGGAACCATCTGTCTTCATCAGGTAAACTTCCGAATTGCCGTCCCGGTTGGAAGTAAAGGCGAGCCATTCGCCCTTTGGAGAACCAGCCGGATAAAAATCATTAGCCGGGTTATTGGTTAAGTTGGTTTGCTCCGATCCATCGACCTTCATGCTAAAAATCTCTTGGTTGCCATCCCGGTTTGACACAAAGGCAATCACCTCGCCACCAAATAGCCCTTTCTCAGGAAACCAGGTCGGATCATAGTCCTCACCAGAGTTATTCGTCAAATTGGTCAAATTCGAGCCATCGAAGCGAACCGAATAAACTTCCTGGTTACCGTCACGATTGCTGGTGAAGGCGATCCAATCGCTGTCAGGAGACCAGGTGGGGAACTGATCGATCGCCGGATTGTTGGTTAAGTTGAAAAGACCGGTCCCGTCGGCATTCATCACGTAGATCTCGTAATTTCCATCACGGTTTGTTGAAAATGCGATCTGGGTGCCGTCTGGAGACCAGGCGGGATGGGTATCGGTCCCAGGGTCAATGGTTAATTGTGTCATGCTAAAATTAGCGGCGTTCATCGAATAGATCTCTGGATTACCATGCCGGGTAGACACAAAAGCAATTAAACCTGACACGTTAATGCCTGGAGGTTGCGTGGGTTCGAGCGTGGGCTCACCTGTCGGTACCAATGTGTTTGTTGGCAGTGCTGTGGGAGCTACTGGTGTATCCGTCGGTAATCCTGAAGCGGCGGTTGCCGTCAATGATGGATTGTTAGGATCGCAAGGATCTAGATCAAGTCCATCAAGAATGCCATCTCCATCAGAATCAGGGTTAAGCGGATCGGGGCAAGGTGGTGTTTCATCCCCGTCTATTAAACGGTCATTATCCGTATCGGGATTCAAGGGGTTAGTTCCGATGCGCACTTCCTCCCCATCGATTAGTTTATCGCCGTCCGAGTCAGGGTTGAGCGGATCCGTACCTCTTTGAACTTCGTCACCATCAGTCAGGCCATCACTATCGCTATCCGGATTAAGTGGGTCGGTACCCCGTTGAATTTCATCTCCATCTTGAAGCACATCGCCATCGGTATCAGGGTTCAATGGATCAGTAGCTCGGCGGAGAACTTCTTCGCCTTCAGAGAGACCATCACCATCCGTATCCGGGTTGAGCGGATCGGTTCCTCTGAGCACTTCATCACCATCTAGCAGTTCATCACCATCCGTATCGGGATTAAACGGGTCTGTACCTATCTCGATTTCATGGGCATCCGTAAGTCCATCGCCGTCGGAATCTTGCTGACCAATTGCCGCAGCGGCGGTTTGGGTTGCAGCGAGATAATAGACTGCTGTTTGAGTTGAGCTGGCACCTTCTTGAGTAGTATTGAAACTATAAAAGAGGAAGATCGAAACACATGCAATTGCCAGGCACAAAACCAGGAGGACGGGCAGAATCCAGACAGGAATCAACCCAGCGCTGATTGCTTCACCATTGAGGGTTTCTGTTTCGCCTGCGCTGTTTTTAACCTGTGCCCCATAAGGATATACTTCTTCACCGCCAAACCAGGGACGTTGAACCGGTTCGGAGGTAAACTCCACTCTTCCGCTCTCTCCAGCGGACACACGCAACTCCTGGACTGGGGCTGGCTCAAAAGCTAATTTATCCTCTTCACTCGACCAATTAATCGTGTAAACATCCTGGATATTCCCCTTGTTTGCCACCACGACCCAGCCAGTTTGTTCAGGTTCTAACCTTTGAGGGTGCAACTTGCTGTCAAATTCTGTGTACGCTCCCACAGTTACCGTACAATCAATAACTACCACCTGATCCGGGTCGGCCTGGCTGGTCACTCCGATCTTGATCGTGTGCCGGCCAGCACGACTTTCTGGGGTTCGGGGCGGTTGAATGGTCAGGGTAACCTGCCTTTCATCACCCGCAGCCAATCGGGTGACCGGCGAGGGGGTCGATACCCAACTGGTAGGTATCCCTTCTACGGAAAGGTTGAAAAAATCCTCTTCCAATCCCTGGTTCCGTAGGATCAGTGCGATGGTGGTGCTACTGCCCGATGCAACGGAGAATTGGGTCGATTCCATTAGTATGCCGACCCTGCCTTTTATTTCGAAAGCTGCTACTGTCAGCGTGGCTTCGACCTCAGCTGTCAGTTCGCGGTTAGTTTGGCTCGTCACCTGGATATTAATCGGATAACGTCCTACCCGGCTTTGAGGAGCCGGAGGCGCCAGGATAGTGATGGTCAATTCGGTCTTTTCACCACCGGGCAATTGGGTAACTGGTGAAGGCATAGACACCCAATTCGTGGGTATGCCTTTGACTGAGAGCTCATAATAATCCTCATCCGCGCCCTGGTTTTCCAATACAATCGTAATGGCTGTGCTTCCACCAGGTACTACCGCATATTGAGCAGATGCAATTGTTAAAGCGATGGGATTTTGGGATTTTTCTTCAAATGAATTATTACTCATAATCCTAGTTCCTTTGTGTCCTCAAGAATTACAACTCAAAAAATTGAAGATTTGTCGTAAGCTTCCGAACTGATGTTGGAAAAACCAGAACCCCCAATAGGGGTAAAAAAACGTCTTGTGGATGAGACAAATTGCTCCATATCGCCTGTATTATATTGATCCCTATTTCCCCAGTTACTCCCGAACGTCCCCTGATTTGTTGGTTTGCATGGGGAAGCTTGGCGAAATTTGCGATCTAACAGAACGTTGAGTACACCGCTGGGTGAATGCAACATCCCTTGCATAAGAAAATTATATCATAGACCCATTTTCCCGGATCTACTTGTCCCAGGCTGAGTTGTTATAAAAATTCAACCTTAAAATTAAGAAGTAGTGCCTTAATTGCAGTTTCCTGTAACCAAGGCACTACTTATGGACAATACCCCTAATACGTATTATTCGGCAATATTGACCGTACACCCACCTGATTAACTATAATCCTCTCGATCTAGCACCTTTCTGAGTTGTGCTTCTTTATCCTCTGATAATGTCGAAGATAAGACGATCGCTTTATATGGTTTTAATAGTTTAAGGACTGCCTCAGCGTTGGCTTCCTTGACCATTAAAAAGATTGCCGAGGTATTTGGACCTAATGCCTTGCTGGTGTCTTTGATGAAAGTGTCGTCGATGCCTAGATCCTTCATTTTTCCGGCAATAGCGCCAACAGCAGCACCACCAACCAATCCCCCGATAGGCCCGCCTAGCAAAATCCCAGCCAACAAGCCTACTCCACTGCCCCTCAAGGAATACTTCCCGGTAATGGATTTGGTTTGCTTAATTTCCACATGAGTTCCTGGACCCCTGGATGCAACCACCGCATCCTCTAATTCAATATCGCCTTCTTCCTGCATTTTTAGAAAGTTTTCTAACATCCCCTCAGCCGTATCCTGCCCATCAAACATCAATGCAACGATTTCACTCGACATATATCACCCTGGATTTCATATCCAATTTGTTATCAGATTATCGCCCTCTCAAGGGTTAAGCAGCTGCTTGCACAAATCATGAAGTTCGTCGATCTTTGAACGGCCGTCTCTAGGCATGATCAGCGAATTATGTGGTACAGCACAAGCCAATATGCCCCCAAAACCAATCGGGGGTACCTTGCGGCTATTTTAGTCGATCTTTTAACTCGCCGCGCAGGGCTTCATCATCTTCGTCGCTCAATGTGGTGTCGTAGATCTTACCTTTGTACGGCCGCAGTGTTGCAATAGCGGCATCTGGCCGGTCCTCTCGGGAGATGAAAAAGATCGCGGAAGATCCCGGTTCCATGGATTCCTTCACTTCATTAATAAAATTCTTGTCGATACCCTTGTGTAGCAAGGCACCAAGTCCTGCGCCAGCCAGCCCGCCCAATATCAGACCACCAATGGGGAAGATAATACCTCCAATTAAGAGACCTAATAAACTACCCCCAATCGCGCCCGCTTTGACTCCCCGGTCAAGTTCATCTTTGACATGATACTTCCCTTCCGCATCCCTGACGACGACAGCCGAGTCGTCCAAACTGATATAGCCGCCTTTTTGTTCTTTCCTCAAGGTCTCGCGTACTTGGCTAGCTTCCTCTTCATTGTCAAATGTAACCGCGATCAAATAAGACATGTTTAAACTCCTTTCTAAGGTTTTTTGTAACTACTCAGCCAAGGGCAGGGAGAGCACTTCTCATCGCAGCCTGAGCAGTTACGGTTTTTTTTATTATACAACGGATTAGCCAACTCTAGATGATAATGAACACGCTCTTATCTCTAGTGTTCCGTCAGATGTGATTATTCAGTAAGAATAGATCGTGGACAGAACACTGGCTCACCACCTTGTTTATAAAAAGAAATACCAATAGACCAACCCAAATGTCACGACATAAGCTACGGGGTATATCCAAAGCGTATATTTGTCAATCCTTTGCGCTAATTCCTCTTTCCCATTGGCTTCCAAACGTTGCAAGTAAACATTAAAA
>DAOVXM010000048.1 GCA_030636125.1 Chloroflexota bacterium
CGAAGAGGAGTTAGGCTATAACATCCCTGCCCCCTTTATGGAGTACATTCAAGCTCATGGAGGCATTGATTTTGTCGGCATACCACTCACGCAAATGATCCAATTGGATGATGGCACTTTTCAGCAATGTTTTGTTAATTTGTGCTTACAAGGTCAAAGAGGACCAAACGGATCTATTGATGTATCACCGCTCCCATTGGGAGAAAAATATCGCGATCTGTTCTACGACGCACAGGCATCTGTTTTTGATGCTGAAGCTGCGCTCGATATCACCATCCAGATATGGGAAGGTTTTCCGATGGTATCTCCAAATCAAAAGCAGGAGATTGGCGTTGTCATCTATGGGAACGGAAGACCTCTCTCTGATCTGGAACCGGTATTGGAACTTTCGTTACCAGATAGCGTTCGAAAATCTTATACTTTACCCCCAACCGACGAAAAAGGCGAAACTCAATTAATCTTGGATCCGCTCGAGGCAGACAACGGAACACTTGTCCCGTATAAAGTGTGTTTGAGCACACAAAATGAGCAGATGTTTTGTGTGATGGATAGTTATTTAATTTGGAAAGCAGATTATATAACTGTGAATCCCGAGATCCCAGATGAGTATATGAGTTATTTTCCTTTTGTGGTGAAGAACTATCAGGTTTACATCCCCGCGGTGTTGGAGAATTTCACAATATATTTGCCGCTTACCCTGAGTGGATACTAGCCACATTTTTCTTCTACCTGATCCCCAATGTCCTCCTAACAAAATCGTTAGCCATATTGAAAAGCGTAGTAGTATATACTGAGTAATGGTGCTTGGTGTTATTGGCTGAGAAATTCGAAGTCGGAAGTCGCTTTGAGATAAGCGGAATATCTTTTGAATATAAAGTCGACCGGTATGCGAAAAGAACTTGTAATTTTAGCGCTAATCCTAATCACTGTCCTGTCGACAGCTTGCAGTGGTAATCAAACTGGTGATCCGATACTACCAGATCACAACGATATTGATCCGGTCTTCCGTGAGTTTTATGATTTACTCGGCGGGTATGAGACCTTAGGCCCGCCGATTTCCCCTCTTTTTGTAACTGGCAATGTTAAATACCAGTACACTGTGGCTAGTTTGATGGTTCATGACCCCCAGGCTCCAGCTAATCAAAGATTCCATTTGGGTGCTCTGGGGCAGGATATGGGCATTACCGAGCCGCCCGTGCCGCGTCCAGACGAGCCGGATGTACGTTATGTGGATGGGCATATCATCGACGAGGCGTTTATTCCAATATATGAAAGCTTAGGTGGCGCTCGCTATGTGGGCAGTCCACTCACTGAGATGCATTACAACCCTGAAAATGGGAGATACGAACAACACTTTGAAAATCTAGGTATGTTCTGGTTGGACAGAGAATCTAAGGAGGACGTGCGCCTGTTGGCTTACGGGGCCTGGAAATGTAATGCAAGCTGCCGCCAGATGCCATTAGGTGACAGCAATGTAATCTTGCCGCCTCGCATAGATGATGCATTTGTTGATGCCGTTGCGCGACTTGGTCCTAATTTTACAGGGTTTGCTCTAACGGATGGCTACCAGACCAAGGATGGATATATCGAGCAGGTATTTGAAAATATTGTGCTAGTATCTGATCCAAATCAATCTAGTCGAGTGTTTTTACGACCAATCACCGTGAATTTAGGCTTTCGTCCAGACCCCATCATGGAACCCAAGAATGATCCTGGATTAACTTTTTTCCCTAAAGAAGGCGGTAAAGGGTATAACGTCCCCAACCATTTCCTAGATTATTTGGCTCATCATGGTGGGATGGAAGCTGCTGGAGAACCGATCGGCGAACTTGTACGGATGAAAGACAATGTTTACAGTCTGTGTTTTAGAAACCTTTGTCTTGAGGAGCATTATAGCCCATCAGGAGCCTTGACCATCAAACCGGCTCAACTTGGCTATACCTACAAATTGCTTCCGGTCCCACTCATAGAAAACGAATCTGAAATTTTGCATGGATTAGGAGGTCAGCCTCAGTCTGAGAGTGAAGCGGAGGTATATCCACCACCTGAGACCATCAATCAGCCTGAGGTACAGCCTACTCCACCATCTCATTCGAGAGAATTGAGCATTCAAGTTTGGGAGACTTACCCATCGGTAACACCTAACCAGAGCCAAGAGATCGGTGTCAGCGTATTTGAAAACGGTGTACCGCTCTCAAAGGTAGAGCCTGATCTGGTGCTAACTTTGCCAGAGGGGAAAAAGATAACTTACTATATGCATCCGACGGGTGATAATGGCCAAGCGCGAGTGCGTTTGAATCCAATAGATGCGCCTAATGGAACCTTGATCCCATATGAAGTGTGTGTATATAACTTGATGACCAAGGGGAAATTCTGTATTAGAGATAGTTTCCTTATTTGGGAAAACCCTCCTTAAGGGGAATTTGTATATTAAATATTGGACTTACGCAGTTCAGGGAAGAATACTCCAAAAATGGGGGTGCGGGCGCAGCTCGCACCCCCATTTTCTGGCCCTTACCACTTCGACTGCGTAACACCTATTAAATAGAAAGCCCCGCAATTAGTAGCGGAGCTAATTCCAACGAACTGTTGCGGTCTGAGAAATAAACTGCAGTAGAACCGGATCTGCCCCGGCTAAGAACTTGCCAGTTCTTGTGATTAATTCAGACTTTGATAGCGGTCAATTCCACGGGCAGGTGTGGCAGGTCAATGGATGGATCATCGCAGAATAGCATGGCACGCTCGATTACGTTTTGGAGCTCACGAATATTTCCGGGCCAGTTGTGTGCCATTAACGCCTGCATCGCACGTGGGGTGACATCATTGATATTCATCCCCATTTTAGCGTTATTTTTGCGGATAAATAAGCCGACAAGTTCAGGGATGTCTTCTTTTCTCTCCCGCAAAGGCGGTAAGTGCAGATTCACCACCTTGAGACGGTAGTAGAGGTCTTCGCGGAAGTTTCCTTCCTCCATCATCGTCGGTAAATCCCGGTTTGAAGCTGCTACGACTTGTACATCTACCTTGATCAGGTTGGTGCCGCCGACTCGCCGGAAGACATGATCATCCAAAGCCCGTAGAAGCTTAGCCTGCATATCGACTGGCATTGAAGAGATCTCGTCAAGAAAAAGGATGCCATTGTCGGCAGTTTCCATCAAGCCGGTTTTGCGTTTATCAGCCCCAGTAAACGCGCCGGCTTCATGGCCGAATAACTCGGACTCAAGGATAGTCGACTGGATAGCCGCACAATTTACTGGGATAAACGGCTTATCTTTGCGTGGGCCGGCGTTGGATATATAACTGGTCAGAATTTCTTTCCCAGTACCTGTTTCCCCTGTGATCAGCACGGATACTGAGGCTGCCGCGGCGCGCTGAGCTTGATCGTACAACGCTTGCATCGCTGGGGCCTGGCCGATGATAAAATCCAGTTGTTGATTCTGGATCTGTCGTAAGTGAGCTAATTCTCGGCGCATGGCGACAATATCTCCCGCCCGCTCGACGGATTTTTCCAATTGGGCCAGTTGGATCGGTTTTTGTAGAAAATCGTGCGCTCCATTTCTCATGGCATCCACTGCCATTTCAATATCACCATAACCAGTAATCATGATGATAGGGGGGCACATGGCGAGGCGAGCGGTTTCTTCTAATAGGATTGGGCCATAACCATCTGGTAACTGAACATCAAGCAGGATGATATCGGCGTTGCCGAGGTTAATGGCTTCGCGCGCTTCATTTAAGGTAGCTACGCCTATTGTTTCGTAACCTTTGGATGAGAGAAATGTGCCAATATTATGGCGGGCATTATCTTCGTCATCTACGATCAATATTGTGAAACTCATATTGCCTCCAAAACAGGGAGTTGAACATGAAATACCGTCCCACCAGGAAAGCTGGTAACCTGGATATTGCCTTTGTGCGCGGTGACGATACGTTTGGTAATGGCTAACCCTAACCCAGTACCATCTGATTTGGTTGTAAAGAATGGATGGAAGATTCTATCAAGATTTTCTTTTGGTATGCCAGGCCCGCTGTCAGCAACATCAACTTGTATGTAGTGACTTTCACCTGAGCTTTGAATTTTCTGCATTTTTATGGCGAGTGTACCCCCCGTTTCACGCATTGCCTGTATGGCATTATTGATCAGATTGGTAAATACTTGCTCCAAGGCGCGTTGATTACCCTCTATCGGAGGTAATGAGCTATCAAATTGAAGGTGCGGTTCAACTTTTGCATTCGACATGCGAGGTCGGGCACGGTCGACTAGCCGATTAATTAGCGGGCTTAAGTCTATCGCAACCATCTCATACTCAGCAGGGCGGGAGAAGGCCAGGACTGATTTCATCAATTCTGAGAGGCGGTCGCAATCTTGTTGTAAGCGTCCGATAATCTCTTGATTCGAGTCATCCTCTGGCAAGTTATAAGCCATTAATTGCAGCCCGGTGCTGATGTTGTTAATGGGATTGCGGACCTCATGAGCAAAAATCGCTGTCACCTCTCCTAAAAGCGCCCGGCGTTCCAGTTCCTGCGTCTGTAGTTGGATTTGCTCTTGTTCGGATAAATCCTGAATCAATATGATGATGCCAAGTAATTTTTCATTCACTATTGTAGGAACTGTACTTACTTGAGCGAGGAAGGCCTGCCCAGAGCGATGATATAAACGCATATTGGCTTGTTTAAGGGTTTGGTCGCCCTGTTGAGCTGCTTTAAGAGCAGGCATTAAAGTTTCCGTACCGATCAAGATATCCTCAACCGGGTGTCCTTGAGCTTCTTGATTGTTATAGCCCAAGATCGATTCGGAGGCGTGGTTCAACCTCGAAATCGTGAGATTGGGATCCAACACGATAACACCATCGAATACAACGTTTTCGATAGCTTGGTGGATATTGTTCTTCCAAGTCAGGTCTTTTAGATCTCTCGCAAGGTTTGACCTGCGAGTATGTTGTTCGACAAGCGCAGCAATTGCTTCAGCTAGAATCTGTAATTGCCCCAATACCTGTTCAGCAGGCGGTGCCTGGTTACCTGCGATAACTACCAGACCGATCATGGCATTAGGTTGACCTAATGGGGCAGATGCCACATAAGTCAGCCCCGCTGATCTGGCGGTACGCTGTAAACTGGTGGGCACGCGCTTGCTGGTAGTCCAAAAATTGGCTGTTCGCAGATGGGCTAGCTCCAGTGCAGGTAGTTGTTCGGGGAGATTCCCAGGTGGTCCATAATGAGAAAATCGCACCACTTCAAAATCTTGGTTGTTCTTAGCAAGATTTTGCAGATAGATACTTAAGGTGCTGGCTCCTGTCATCTTCTGAGCCGCGTTTAAAAATAGCTCAAGTGCTGGCTTCAGTTCAGTTTCGTGTAAGGCCTGGCTAATTGTATTCATGCTCTCTAGCAGCTCAGACCTGCGTTGGCGTTCGGCCTGACGTTGCTGAAGGACACTGACCGGTTCCAGGGTGATTAAATTCCATTTCCCTTGGGGTGATAGGTCATAACAGGTAACAAGTACCTGCACTTCGGTTTTATTCTGCCTTACTAGTGTTAGCGTTTCGGGGTGCGACTCGCTGCCTGATGTCCCCCAGAAGGTAGCCTCATCGAAATTTACAAAAAGCGTGGCTGAGTCCATATCACTGAGTTCTTGACGGGAATATAAGGTTATTTCGCTTGTTTTTGTATTGGTTCCGAGGATTCGTTTGCTTTTTGCGTCCACAAACAAAGCTGCCTCGGGTAATCTTTCCAGCAATGCGGTAATTTCGGCCAATCCAGGATTGCGTCTCAACCGGGGGAAATTTGCGAGTTGTGCTGAAGTCTTCATCTTGGTTGAGGTGCTAATTGGGCCGGTTGCACTTGTTGACGTAGTTGTTGACGTAAGTGCGCTGGTAAGATTCCTTCCATAGATCGGTATTTAGCCACGGTACGCCTTGCCACGGGGAATCCTTTTTCCTTGAGACGCTTTGCAAGCTGGGTATCCGTGAGGGGTTTATTTTCTTGATCGATGATTTGCCTCAATACCGTGCGGATGTGAAGACTCCGGTCAAAAAGTTTTGCTAGTGGGATGATCCGCCCAGAAGGTAATTGTAACGCTTTACCAGAAACTGCGCGCGAGATGGTTGACTCGTGAACATCCAACACCTTTGCCAGACTTGCGCGTGTGATTGGCGCCAGACAGGCATCGCCATGGAGAATAAACTCACGTTGGGTGACGGCTAAGCGTTGCATCAGACGTACGATGGTGTGATTACGTTGTTGTATACACTTGATAAGCAGTGAGGCGCGTTCAATATCATCCTTCCATTGCTCGGACTTGTCTGCAGGAGCCTCGGGTAAGGCTGACCGAAACATTGGATTTACGCGAAGTTTACCCGCTAAAGGGGCAACAATTTCGACAACAAGAGTCGGTTCAGGTGAATTATTTAGGAAAGAAATGATAATATCAGGGAGATGGTAAACATCGTGGATGGGTTCAGCAGATTGGTGAATATCACCCCAGTGGGCACGGGCAGGGTAAGGATTTAGATTCTCGCTGATAAAATAAGCGATTTTTTTCGCTTGATTAATCGATACATCTAATAAACGTCCTAGCTCGCCATACTGGTGGCGACTCAGTAAGTCCATCCCTTCTTGGATCGCCTTTGAGGCAAGGGGTGGCGTTGGACGAGTTTCTGAGAGTACTTTCAGTTGTACTAACAGCGCATCCTGTGGAGATGATGACCCTACGCCAACCGGTTCAGCACGCTGGATGAGCGCCAGGACATTCTCTATGCGTGATATTGGTACATGATGATATCGGGCGATTTCTACCAATGGCAGTCGTAAGAGACCATCCTCATCAAGGCTGGTAAGGATGTGGGCTGCCAAGAGTCGATCGTCAGGATCAAGCTCGGGAGCGATCTGGCGCATTACGAAAGTTGGTAGATCTTCTACTTCTGCTGTGATCTCTTCATCGGGTAATTCATCAGAGATGCTTTTGCTTTTGGATGTGTAGAAATCCTCACGCGGAGAAACGAAAACTACAGGTTCTTCGAGTGAAAGTCCTTGTGGCCGGCTGCACACAGGGCAAGGACCACCTTCGGATAGAGTACGGTGGCAATTAGGACAGCGGTGCTCTTCTACCACTTCTAGGGCAGGATTCGAAGCTAACTCCCCCTCGATTTTTTGACGTAATTCATCCGCGGTTAGGCTCATTAAAGTCATGGTTTGAGCCAAGTGGGCGGTTGTTAAGGGACGAATAGCGGTTCTTTGAGATTGTATGATCATAATTTCACCCTTGATGAATAATCCGATTATACCCTGTTGCAAGTTTTGTGCCAGGGTATTTTTGGGTCAACTTTCACCTCAATAAAAAACATGTAGTTTGTCAGCCACTGTCGTGACTCTTGCCTAGGGGATTTATGCTAAAATGGAATCGGGTTGGCATATTCACAATCGAGAGGGTTTTCTAATATGTTGCGTTCCTTCCTGATTTATCTTTCGAAAGCGTCATGGGCTCGAAGTATTGTCACCAATTGGAAATTCGCCTGGCGGGCTGCATCTCGTTTTGTTGCTGGGGAAAAGCTTGAAGATGCCATCAGAGCTGTCCAAATCCTGAATGAAAATGGTATCAACGCCACATTAGATCATCTTGGCGAGCATACCACCACACCCGATGAAGCCCGCCGAGCAGCTCAGGAGATCGTGCAGATCTTGGATGCGATTGCTGAATCAGGTGTGAGATCGAATGTTTCGCTCAAGCTTACTCAAATTGGATTGGCCCTGGATCAAGCATTATGTGAGGAGAACCTAAAGTCCATCCTTGAAAGCGCGCAAAGGCATGATAATTTCGTGCGTATTGATATGGAGGATTCACCTTGGGTTGATGCTACCTTACAGATCTACCGCAAGATGAAGTTCGATAATGGCTTAGACAATGTAGGGGTTGTGATCCAATCTTATCTCTACCGGAGTGAGGATGATATACGCCAGTTAAATAAGGAGTGTACACCGGTGCGTCTCTGTAAGGGGGCGTATAAAGAACCTCCTGAAATCGCGTATCCAAAGAAACATGATGTGGATATAAATTACGATCACCTGGCCGAGATGTTGATAGAGAATTCTTTATCAATTGGTTGCCCTAAGATTAGTAATGATGGTGTTATCCCTCCAACTCCAGCTATAGCAACTCATGATGAGCGATGTATCGAGCATATAAAGGCCTATGCTCAGAAAATCAATTTTCCCAAGGATGCTTTGGAATTCCAGATGCTTTATGGTATCCGGCGAGATTTGCAAAAGCAGCTAACTGCTGATGGATATCCTGTGCGAGTATACGTCCCTTACGGCACGGAATGGTATCCATACTTCACACGGCGTTTGGCCGAGCGTCCTGCGAACGTGTGGTTTTTTATCTCGAATTTCTTCCGAAAATAAGTCTGGAAATACACAGTTCAGCGGCTCTTGACACTGCAACTGTGTCACACCTATAGGTGATAATAGATTTCCGCTAGTAGGTTCAATCAGGCTCACTCCTATCGAAAGACCCCGCTGTATATCTTGCGGGGTTCTTCATTATGGATAATCAGAATATGGGAGTTATGGTATCATGGGGCATTATTCCCAGAGGAAACATTTTGGAGGTTAAGTGTCAAAAAGATCTAATCGCGGCTCGTTTTTGCCTATCTTAATGATGGCTTTTGGTGTGATTTTGATAGTAGGTGCAGGTATATGGTCTATCAGCGTAATCACGGGTGATTCTACCGAAGCCTCAGGACCAGTTGGCGCGGCTGAAGACAACTATCCTGGTATTCCCAGGGGTAATGTCGCTGACGCAAAAGCTGCGTATGATATCGGATCAGCTGTATTCATTGATGTACGCGAAAAAAATGAATATGCTATAAGCCATATTCCGGGCGCGCTTTCCATACCAATTGCAGAGCTACCTGGCCGGATGAATGAACTGGATACCTCAGCCTGGATCATCCCGTACTGAACATGACAGGCTGAAGAGTCAAGCGCCCGTGCGGCGTTCATCCTCATAAATAACGGATTTCAAAGCGTAACCCCAATTAAAGGTGGTTTATTGGCCTGGACTGCTCTAGGTTACCCAATTGAACCTTAAGGATAAATTTAGTGTCCGAAACGCCTGAGCATCTTAAAAACCGTTTGATCAAGGAAGGACAAAAATCGCTGGATTACTTCCGCACGTTTTCCTCAGACGAGTGGGACCGTATCATTTATACAGAAGGCTCATGTTGGACCGTTCACCAGGTGCTAGCGCATTTTGTGGCGGCTGAGGATGGATTCCATCAATTAATCGAGGATATCCTGGCTGGAGGCTTTGGAACTCCAGTGGATTTTGACATCAATACCTATAACGAGCGCAAAGTAGAAAAGTTGATTGATATCTCAGCCTCCAACCTGATGATGCGGTTTTCTAAAGTACGCCGGCGCACTGTCGGGTTGGTAGCCGGGATGGATCAGAGTGACTTGGCTAAGCAAGGTCGTCATCCATTCCTGGGTGTGTCTTCTTTGGCAGATATTATTAAACTGATCTACCGGCATAACCAGATCCATATACGTGAAGTACGCAAGATTTTATCCTGAACAGTAATATTTATGCAGTCCCTTGGCTATATTTTCCGTGTTTCTCGACCCTTATTCCTGATTGGCGCAGCGCTTGTCTACGCATTGGGTGCTGGCATTGCGCATTACCTGGGCGTGACGGTGGATTGGGGTCTGTACTTCTTAGGTCAATTCTGGGTGACGTTTATGCAGCTCAGCGTACATTTTTTGAATGAGTATTATGATGCCGCTGCGGATGCTGACAACCCGAATCGTACGCCATTTTCAGGCGGCAGTGGAGAGGTTGGTGCTGATAAAATACCGCGATCAACCGTCCTACTGGTGGCTTTTGCTTGCCTTGCGGTGGTTGCATCTTTGACTGTTTTGGTCATCCGCCAGGCAAACCCCTCGCCAGAAACTTTGTTGATAATGGTGTTGATTTTTCTAGGAGGTTTTTTCTATTCAGTCCCTCCAATAAGGCTGGTATCTTCAGGCTACGGTGAATTGATCACCTCAATTATTGTTGCCAATCTAGTTCCAGCATTTGCTTTTTTATTACAAGCCGGTGAATTGCATCGTTTGATAGCGATGAGCACCTTTCCACTAACAGCGTTACACCTTGCGATGATGCTGGCTTTTGAATTGCCAGACTATGCCAATGACGTAAAATACGAGAAACGGACGCTAATGGTCCGCATCGGTTGGCAGCGTGGAATGGCGCTACACAATTTCTTCATCTTGATTGCATATCTACTCCTTGGGCTGGCAGTCACTTTTGGGATGCCGTTATCCCTCGCCTGGCCTGCATTTTTAACCTTACCGCTGGGCTTATTGCAGATATGGCAGATGCGCCGAGTGGCAGATGGTGCCAGTCCCAACTGGACTACCCTTACGCTATTACCCGTTGCGCTATTCGCAGCGATGGCATATTTGCTAACTTTTACTTATTGGATGAATTGACCATAAAATTGCGAGATGCCTGAATTTCTTGAGCTGATACCACCCCCCGAAGCATTAGCGCGATTATTTGATACTCTAAGACCTCGACCTGAAGCAGAGAAAGTTGCGAGTAAAGATGCGTTGGGTCGGGTAACACTGGTCCCTCAGGTGGCTCCACACCCCTTGCCATCATTTCCACGCTCAACTGTAGATGGTTATGCACTTCGGGCTATGGATACATATGGTGCC